>JAUWHC010000043.1 GCA_030606095.1 Promethearchaeota archaeon
TCTGAGGTTTCGGAACTTAATGTGTCTTCTTCAAACTCTTCATTGGATTCTTTTTCGAGTTCTTCTTCGATATTCTCATCGATATCAATAGTACCCTCTAATTCTTCCGGAATCTTTTCTACTTGAGAAATTTCTTTTTCTTCTGTTTTAGTTATAAGTATTTCTTCATTCTCTTCTTCTATTTCAGTTTCAATTTCAGGTAGTTTTTCTAGTTCTTTTTCGCTATTTTCGTTCATAATTAATCGCCAAAATTATTTTTTTAAGTTAATTGAAAAATTTTTAAAATCTTGTTCTTGTGATAGAATTAGCTTATTGCCCGTGGACAGGAACATAAGCGCCAAAAACATTCTTATAAAAGCAAATTTTTTCCCAAGGTCGCTTTCTTCTTCAGTATTAATAATTTTTGTTATATCAAAAAAACTCGTTTCTTTACCATCAAGTTGTATTTTCGATTTAATGCGGTTAAACCAAGAATTGTGAAGTTCTTCTACCGTTTGTTCCCTTCCACTAATATGCTTCAAAAGTTCTTTTGGTAATTGAGCTTTTGATTTCGTTTGAATTTTTTGATATTTTATTTCGTCCCTCCGCATTCTCCGCCTTTTTAATTTTTCTTTCTTTTGCATAGTTTCGATTATGGCAGACCTCATCGCGTCAAACAATTCATCTTTAGTGGAAATTAGCATTTTTGGTTGAATTGGTTGCGGTAAGGTCTTTGGAATTGTTCGAGAATGTTTTTCCCGGAATTTCTCTAATTCTTCTTTTTTTTGAATTTGTTCTTCTTCTCTTATGATACTCGAAATTTTATAATGATGAAGTACTGCTGATGTTTTGAGAGCGATACCTGAAATCTTATAATTGATTAAATCTTCGTGTAGCATATTATCGAAAAATTTATCTACTAACGATGATAAATCATAGAACGCAACATTTGATTCTTTTGCGACTTCGCTATCTAATAGTGAATTATAGGGGGGTTTTTGCCAAAATTTCAAATCAAATTTTTGTTTATGAATTAGTGCAGGATCATCTTCTTCGCCAGCAATTAATTCTTCTTCAATTATTTCCTCCACATCTTTCTGTTCTTGAGTTCTATCGACAAAATCTGGATGAGAAGTTATTTCGCCTAAAAACTTTATAATATCAATTTTTTTAGACTTAGAAGGGATAATAATCTTATTTTTGCTCGCAAATTCTCTTAATTGCTTAACACTCCATTCTGTGAAGGCGTACTTCTTTTCTGAGGCATTCATTTTAGGAATAATATTACACCAAAACTTTTAATTGATATTTTTAATTTTCTTCTACATTTGTGGGCACATCTGGAAGTTCAAGTAGCCTCTTGGCTTCTTCTTCCAAATCTACGCTAAAGATATCGGTTATTCCACTTTGTTGCATGGAAACGCCATAAATTCGATCAGCATTAACGATATTTTCCTCTCTATGACTGATTACCATAAATTGTGCTTGGCTCGCAAATTCCTTTATAACTACACTGACTCTATGCACATTTGGACCGTCTAAAGCGGCGTCAATCTCATCCATGATGTAAAATGGAGCAGGATAAAATTCTTGAACGGCAAATATAAAAGATAACGCAACCAAAGTTTTTTCACCCCCACTAAGGATCTCCAAACTAGAGATACGTTTTCCACGAGGTCGAGCTTCAATACTAACCCCTCCCTCAAACGGTTTATCTGGACGATCAAGAATCATTTTAGCCGATCCCCCGGGCGAAAGCTTCTGGAAAATGCGTGAAAATTCTCGGTTTATCTCGTGGTATGCTTTCATGAAGGTTCTAGTTTTTTCCAAATCAATCTTATCAATTGCATCAAGGATAGATTTCCTCTCGCGTTGAATCGTCTGTCTCCTCATATCAATTTCGTCGAATCGCTCTTTTACAGTATCGTATTGTGTAATTGCCTTTAAATTAACGGGTTCTAGAGCTTTTTTCTTGTTATTGGCAGTAGAAATATCCGATTGCAAACCAGCTTCAGATAAATCGTCAGTAACTGGGGGTAATGAGCCATAATCTTTAGATCGTTGATACAATGTTTCAATTTGATCCATGGTGATAATTTTTTTAGATTCGTAATTATTCAATTTAGAACGTTCCATAGAGTGGTCTGATTTAAGTTCATTCAATTGGTTCTGATAATTTTTTTGTTTTTTCCAAGATATATCCTTTCCTTGAATTTCTTTGTTTATCTCTTCTTGCTTGAGGCTCTTTTTATTGTTCTCTTGATTTAGATCGTCTTTAACCTTTTCAATATCTTTTAATATGGAATCAACTTGTTTTTCTGCATCTTTAATATCTTCATGTAAGGATATGATTTTTTGTTCTCTTTCCTTATTTTTGTTTAGTTCGTTTAATTTTCCTTGGGATTTGTGAAGATCTTTGTTTAATTTATTTAATTTTTTCTGAGCTCTCTTCTGGGCGTCTAACTCTTTGTTTTTATCCTCATGCATTGAATTTATTATTTGTTGTACCTCGTCAACTTTCTTTTGTACTCCGTCTACTTGAGAGTTAAACCCTTCTATTTCTTGATTACAACTTGTAATGCTTTTGCTTGCTTCAATGTTTTCCTTAGATAATTCTTCAATTGAATTTATAAGCATCATTATATTTTCAAGAGCCCTTAACTTATCCATTGTCGTTTCTAAATTCTTGTTCTTTTCATCAATTTGTGCTCTTAACTTTTCAGTGCTTTCCCAAAAGTTATCTTTTTCAGAAAGACGGGCTTCTATTTTTGAAATTATTGCGTCTTGCTCAAGCTTAAGATTCTTTATATTTTCTTCAGTATTGATTATAACTTTTTTCTTCTCTTCTATATTACTATTTAATTCTTTTATATTACTTTCAATTTCAATGATATCGTCGTAAAACGATTGAATACCTTGTAATTCTTGTAATTTCTTTTGCAGCCCATCTAATTCTATTTGTTTGTCTTCAATTTTTTTTTTTATTATCGAAATATCGTCCCAATAAATGTTTTTTAATTGCTTTAAATTTTTAATCTCAGCCTCAAAATTTTCTTTTTGCTTCTCTTCTACGACCAAATTCCTCTGATCAAGTTCATTTTCAGATTTCTTAATTTTTTCATTAATTTCGCTAATTCTTTTATTAACATATTCTAGTCTTTTATTACAAGCAGAAAGATCTACGGAATCGTGTTTATTTTGAGTGCTCATCACGCTTAATTTTTTGTCAATAGTATTTAAGTCGTTATTTTGAGAATTAATATTTTCAGTGATTTCTTCGAGTTGTTTATACAAATCTTGGCTTTTCGACATAGTTAACTTTCTTAACGAAAGATATACATTTTCAAGGATCTCCATTAAATCTTGTACAAAGCTATCAAAGGTTGAGGTAGATTCTTGTATCTCCACATCGGCTGATTCTTTTACCTTATCTATTAATTGATCTATGGTAGAATCAATGTTTTCCGTAAAGAGTCCTAAAGTTTGAAGGATAGATTTAAGCGTTTCAGACATTTCAGAAGCATCAGATCTTTCCTCAGCTGCAGAGTTAACTTCTTCAATTGTTTTCATAATATCAATTATATCTAAAACAAATTGTTTAAAATTGATTGCACTGGTTTCGATAGCTTCTGCGTTTGATTGTTGAATGTTACCCTTTATTGATTCAACGGATATATTGATGTTTTGAGTTAACATATTTAAAATCTGAAGGATTCCTGTAATATCTTCTGTGTTTCTTTCGTATTCTTTTTCTGTACTTTCAATCTTCACTACTAAATTTTCTTTCTCGGTTGAAAGTTCCCCCATACGCCTTTGAATATTTTCTTTTTTCTTATTCAAATTTTGTGATTCTTTGTCTATTTTAGTAAGGTTCTCGCTTAAAGTGGACGATTTTAAATCCAATTCGCGCTTTTCGCGTTCAAGATTTGTAAGTTCTTTTTTAATTAATTTTAATCTAGTATTAATATTTTCAATCCTAGTTTTGTTATCATAGATTTCATTTACGATAGAATCTTGTTTCATTAATAATAATTCTAAATTTTGTTCATTTTTTTTATAAGTAGAATCTTCTTCTTTTGTTTGTCTTCTAAACTCGTTAATATCTTTAAGCAAAGCATCTCTTTTTTTCAGTAATTCTTTTAAAACTTCTTCTGTATCTTTTCCTTTACTAAGGTCTTTAATTTTATTTTCAGTAGCTACTTTTCTCAATTTTAATTTCTCAATACGGTCACTATTCATTTTAATTTCCGTATTCAATGAGGATAGCATAGAGTTGAAATCGGCTATTTTCGAATTTAATTGGCTCTTTTCATCACGTAATTCATTTATACCTTTTTCTAATTCCTTCTGGTTATCATTTTCCTTAGAAATTTTAATATTTAAGTCAGCTACTTCTTTTCTTATAATTTCTGCTTCCTTTTTTGTGTTTTTTATCGCTTCCTCTACGCTCTCAGAATCTCCTTTTAATTTATTGAGCTCTTCTTCTAATTTTATTTTCTTCTCTTCGTTTTTTTTAATGTTTTCTTTTAGAAACTTTAATTTGGCTTTATTTGAGGAAATGCTCTGTTTAATCGTTGAAATTTCTCGATTAAGTGTCGATTTTGTGTTGTTATTATTTTGGATTTTAGTATCAATTTCTGCTTGTTTTTGTTGTTTACTTTCGATTTCGCTTTTAGCCGCTTCAATCAAGTTATCTGTTTCCGTTATTACATTTGATTCTGACTCTATTAAAGAATCGTAAGTCTGACCCTCTTCAAGTTTCATTTGTAAATTTTCTAAGGTTTTTATCTCTTGAGTTAGTTTATCTATTGATTTCTTAAAATTTTCTAAAGAAGTTTGATTCGAAGATTGTTGGGTTTTTAATAGAGTAATGTTTTCGTTAATGACTTCTCTTTCTTTTTCTTTCTCAGATATAGTTTTTTGTATGTTTTCCATAACTAAGGTTTCTTGTTGTAGCAACTCTTCTTGTCTTGTTAATTTTTCCTGCAATTCTTCAATAATAGAATTAGATTCCTCTATTTTGACTTCCAATTCGTCCTCTTCTTTCCTCAATTTTGAAATCTTTAGAGCGATCAATTGAGCATTGTAATACGAAACTTTTTCATCTAATTCCTTCCAAGCTAAGGCATCGTTTTTTTCTTTTTCAACTTTTTTAAGTTGAGAAGAGACTTCTTTAAAAATTGCTTCAAATTGTCCTAAATCGCGCTCGGCTTTTTCTAACTCTTTCATCGTTGCGTCCTTCATTTCGTCGTACTTCTGAAGGCCAATTAGATTTTCAATGAACTGCCTGCGACCCTCTTCGTTCATGTGAGTCAATTCCACGATTTTTCCTTGCAAAACAAATTGGTTGCTGCCATCAGGATCTATATTCGCTACAGCTAAAGCGTTAAGAATTTGTTGACGGGTAGTTTTTTTCCCATTCATTTTATAGCCACCACCGCCCCCTCTTTGTATAGTTCGACTAACTTCAAAAGTTTCAGTTCCGCCTGGAAATATTTTTTCGGAATTATCAAAATAGAGAGCCACTGTGGCTCTATTTGAAGGGTTTTTACCTCGAGAACCAGCAAAAATTAGATCTTCAAGACTTTTAGCTCTCATAGTTTTCTTGCTTAATCTACCTAAAGCAAAAGTTAATGCGTCAATAATATTGGATTTACCAGCTCCATTAGGACCTACGATGCATGTAAACCCTGAAGAGAGCCTTATAGTTACCGTACGATCGCCGAAGGATTTAAATCCTGTCATTGAAATTTTTTTAATATGGGTCAAATTTAATTCGCCATTTCTTCATCCTATTATGAAATTAAATAATAAATACATATATTTATATACTCAGTATTTAAAAAAATAAGTTTAATGTATTTATGATTTTAATTTTGAGTGTTATCTCCTTAATTCTTCTGGTAAGATAAAGTAAAAAATTAATGGTAAAATTAATTCGTAAATTCCCTTACCGAATTCCGTTATTGTATAAAATACTCGGACGGGTTGTCCATTTTCGACATGCCGTTCGATTATATTCTTTTCTCGTAAATCATTTAATCGGGTTGTTAGAGTTCGTGAATTCACATCTACTAATGTTTTTTTTATTTCATTATAATAAGGTTTTTCTAAATTCACGATAGTATAAATTATGTCCAATGTCCATTTCCCATGAAATAATCCTAATGCTTTATTCATAAACTTTCTTTCTATCTGTATTTGATGAATATTATGGGAAAAAAAAGATTTATCTCTTATCATTCCCGTTCTTACTGCCTTACGCATTATCGGGATGAAATCTATCATTTCTTTCCAAATTTCATATAAAGTTTTCTTTTTTACTGAAGACATAATTCCTTCTTGCCTAAAATTTAAAGTCTCGTTAGTTTATAATTTTTCAGTTAGTTACTTTACTCTTACTTTTTCATTTAAAAACTAGGGATTATATTTAATAATTAAAGCAACTTTACTTTTTAAAGTTATCAAATTGCTAAATAAAATCAAAAAGGAGGTATAGTGTATGATTACTGCTGAGAATTGGTGGGAAATAATAAATAATTATAATAATACTATTTTTCCCACTCAGATAATCTTGCATATAATAGCTATATTAATAGTATTAATATTTTTTCTTAAACCACAAAAAGAAACATCTTTGATTTTAAAGGGATATCTGACATTTAGTTTTGCTTGGATAGGTATAGTTTTTTTCTTAATCCTTGGTACGGGGCTTGACTCTTATATTTTTTCTGCTTTATTATTTATTTTAATAGCTGTTTTTTTTTGCATTGATATTTTTAGGAAAAAATTTGAATTCCAAATCCCAGAAATAAGATGGCAAAGATATTTAATGGGAATTTTACTCTTAATAACGATTTTTTATCCACTAATAGGTTTCTTGATTGGTCATATTTATCCTAGTGCGATTTTTTTAGGAACTTTTCCTTGCTCTACAACGGCATTAGCTTTAGTCCTATTAACTTTTTCTGTGCCGAATGTAGACATAAAACCATATATTTTATTACTAATCTGGGCGATTCCTTTTCCAATCTTGATTCAAATTCCTAAATTCGGAGTATATGAAGATTCAATTATGCTTATTTCTGGGCTATTTGCACTAGGTTTTTTAATAAAAAATTGGAAATTATTAAGTAAAAAAAATTTATTATAATTTTTTTTCATTTCTCTAAAAACTATAATACATTTAAATATTTAAGGGAATTAAACACAGCATATGCAATGATAACACTTTCTGAAATACCAGTCATAGCTAGTTTCCATATGGCATCTAGCACTATTTTGTTAATATTTAAAAAAAATTAATGTTTATTGAAAATCGCATCAACTATGACTTTTAATTGTTTTGGATTTATTACCATGAAGTAAAAATTATAATTTAATATATTTTCGTTAAAATATCTAAAATCATTGATGTCATTTTTTTTAGAGGCGTTCAAAATTCCAATGTTTCTAAGTGTCGTAATCAAATTTTTAAATTCTTCCATATCTTTTTCGTAATCAATTGATTCACATGAAACAAAATAGAGTTCTTTTAATTCCTTTATAGTTATGTAAAGATTTGAGTTTTTTAAGAAATGATTCGATAGATTATCCAAAAAGATTATTGTCAGTAATTCTGCTTCAGAAATATAAGAAAGCATACTAAACTCGTCTGTAACTTGAAGCGAATCGAACTGATTTCGAAGGATTTCAGAAATTTCTAGATTGTTTAAACTAACTTGCTGATTTAATACGGGATAAATCTCTCGTAAAATTTCGATCCCTTTTCCTGGAACTGGCACATAATGCTCGAAGATTAAATCGGTTATAAATTCTACTAATTCTTTGTCAACTTCACGCAAAAAAGTTAAGGAGACTCTTTGTTTTAGAATATCGAAAAGTTCCTTATATGAAAAATAATTTAATTTTTTCTTTAAGTCAAATTCACTTATAAGATCTAATGTTGAGGGTTTTAAAGCCTGATTTATGGTAGCTAAAAAGCTAAAGCTCGTATCTTTACCGTATTGTAAGAACTTTTTGAAGATTTCTGGCTCCAAATGTTCGATATTGTTAAAAATGAATACAAGGTTGTGATCAACTTTTCTACACGTTAGTTTAAATAGATTCCATAAATTTGATATATTCGTGTTTATAATACTTTTAAAATTAAAATTCATATTTTGATTTTGACTAATTTTAGCTAGTAAAGAAATAATAATTTCCTCTAGATTTTTTTCCCTACAATCAACTTGGATGTTTAAAAAATTAGTGTTTAAGTTCGATAAATCTCTAATAACTTTATTTATAATAACTTGCTTTCCAATTCCTTGAATTCCTTGATATAAGATAGATAAACTGAAATCGTCTGAAAATGAATCTTTTAGAATTGAAAATAGAGATTTTTCTTCTCTATTGCGATACAATATTTTGGGCGGGACATAATGTGCGTCAAATAAAGCTCGAGGACCTACATAACTACTATTATTAACCTTTGGTGTTGATATCATTTTTATTTTTATTATTATTTTTTATTATTATTTTAAATTTTCATATATAAACCCCTCGAGAGGGATAGGTCATTGGAACTAAAATTTTTTTAAAAATTAATATATAAAACCAATTATCCATTTAGAAAAAAAATTAGAACCAAAATTTAAAAATTTGATGTAAAATTTCTTATACTTCGATTTTTCTTACTTTTAATGAGTTCTTATCAATAATCTCCTTAAATCGCAATTTTCTAAGCTTTTTTGGAAAGTCTAAATTAATCTCGTCATATACAAATCCACTGGAATCAATAGGACCTTCAACTACTCTTAACTTAGAAGGTGAAATATAATCTTTAACAAAGGAAATTATTTTACTTTGTCCAGGAAATTTTCTTTTAAATAAACTTCCATAAGTATTACAAGCTACGACAGGAATCCGATTTTCAAGCGCGCGTGCTTTTAAATATATTTCCCAGTTTTGGATTCCCTCCGCTCTGATTTGAGTAGGGGAGAATAATACTTCCACTCCATTTTCAGCAGCCACCCTGGGTGTTTCAAAGAAAGCCATGTCAAAACAAATTAAAATTGCAAAATAAATTTTATTAAAGGGAAATAACACTAACTCTTCTCCTGGCTCAAAATTTTGTCTTTCGTAAGAGTATAAATGGATTTTATCTTGTCTACCAATCTCTTCTCCGTCTTTATCAAAATAATAACTAGTAATTCTCGGTTTGATAGAATTTTTTCTTCTTTCCCAAATAGCTCCTGAGATTATACTTATACCGTACTCCTTTGCTAGATTTTTAACAAAGTTGTAATTATTTCCTCTTTCGTTTTGTAGGTTTAGTTCTTTTCCGTTTGTCAAATTTACCCACCTTTCTGGCAGGCATACAATGTCGCAGTTGTCAAATTCTTTAATTAATTTTTTTAATATTTCTTCTACTTCAAAATAGCATTTATCTCTTTCTTGGAAAAGTTCTGGTTGAATACACGCAATCCGCATAGTTAAACTTTACCAATATAAAATTTTTTATTAATATCAATAATTATATCAAAGAGTTCATCCAATTTAGAGATTTCGTAATCGGGTTTATATTCTTTTGGAATCTGTTCACCTGTTATAGTGGTATCGTGTTTACCACCGCGATGTATGTATACACTATGAATGTCGTTTAGTTTAGCCGGCACTATATCTTTATGTATATTATCTCCAATGTATATTGTCTCGTGTCCTTTTACATTGAATTTATTTAGGCAGTACGAGAAAAGTTTTGGGTTTGGCTTTCTAATCCCGATTTCGTCTGATATAACGACTAAATCAATTAATTCGTCAATATTAAGCCTCAATATCTTTTCGTATTGCTTGATAGGGATCCCGTCCGTTATAATTGCTGTTTTAATAGAAGTCTCTTTAAGTTTCTCTAAGCAACTTATTACATCGTCGTATAACTTTATATGCTTAATCTTTTGGGCGTGATAAGCCATTACAGCAGCGGCAATATATCTAATCTGATCGATGAATGAAATAGAAAACTTTTCAAGCTCGTTTAATCTTCTAATAAAAAAATTATAATGTTTCGGAGAATTACTTCCATATTCTTCAACGATTTCATCGATCAATATGAGGGCTTTTTGACGATTAATTTTTAACCCTAAGTTTATCATCGCATCTATACCCTCAATTCTTGCTCGTTGAGAAAGCATCGTGGAATCAAAAAGGCAGTCATCCAAATCGAATCCTACTAGTTTTATAGGACACATAATCTTTTTCGGTTTAACCTTTAAGTTTTTTTTAGTTGAAATATTAATACAATATATTTTACACTACAGTAATAGATAACTATGTAAGATAAATTTATTTATCCTTACGAATATATAATTTTTAATATTAATTAATTCTAGGTAATACTATAAATATATTAGCCATAAAGATATTAAAAATATAACACTTAATGGAGTTTAATTAATTGAAACCCGTCGTTGCATTATCTTATTTCCATCGAAAAATAGGTCCACTAGTTTTTTATTCCTATCCAGATAGTATGTTAGACGAGCAGCTTTCAATCAGAATCGCAAATATAATGGATCAGACAGTCAGTGAAGGGTTCTTCACCCACTCGTTCGAGAAAAATAACTCAAATAATTATTATTTCGAGATTTCTTCAGATTGGGCACGGGGTAATAGAGATATGTTAATGGTTTCGATTATTTTCGATGAACAGGCTACTCCAGAAATCGAACAAATTGTGCATAAATTATGCTTCGAATTTTCAGAAAAGCTTTTAAAAACCGAAGAAATTTATGCAGCATTTTACATCTCCGACATTAATAACTTTGAAGAAGAAGATCAAGAGGTTATCTACAAATACAATGCGTTAGTTAAACTATGGGTTCAAGAATTGTATTGGAATGTACTTGAAGATACTAGGGAAAAAAGCGAAGAAGAAAAGATTGCAACACTATTGAACAAAAAACACATGTTCTTGACACTAAAAAGGTTATCCAAGGGTCCGACTACGCTAGAAGGATTAAGAGAATGGTACAACAATACCTTTCCAGAATTTGATTTTAAAGATTTAATTGATTCGCTTGTTAGAAAACAGTTTATTTTCATAAATCAGATTGGAATTGTAGAAAAATATGTATTACTACTAAAAGAAGTTAACGCCGAAAGAATCCCTCCCGATAGCGTCATAGAATACATCGATGAAACTCCCGAACTAATTGAACCCGAATTAATAGAGTTATTACTTCCGAAAGTCCAAGAATATTTTAGTATTTATGAGAACAAAAGTAAGGAAGAATTAGAAGAAGATACATTTACATTATTTCAAATTGTATCTGACCCAAAAAAATATAACGTGCTTTCAGAATTAAGGCACGGGCTAATAGCTAGCGATAAGCTACCAAAGTTAGTCTCCAAGACGACTTTAGACCATTTAAATACTTCGCTAAATTTTCTAAAAAAACACGATATTATCGAAGAATTAAAGTTTAAAAACGAGAGTTATATCTTTTTAAAAGCAAATATTCAAATAACTACCGCATTCCCCGAATATTTAAGAAAGTCTTTATCGAAAGAATCTAAACCCGTTATAGCAAAAAAGCAAAAACCAAAAGGGAAATAACATGAGTAAAGTCGACGATTCTCTCAAAGATATAAAGTATTTACTAGGGAATATGGGTATGGACATCTTTTTTGCCATCGATAATGGAGCAAAAGATTACGAGACTATAAAAAT
>JAUWHC010000028.1 GCA_030606095.1 Promethearchaeota archaeon
TTATTATCATTAGTTTCTGGCATAATTCTTATTTTTTTTTAAACTTAAATATATTTACACATCTTCCTTCTCAATGTAATTATTTCATTTTGAACTTATTAATTTTCCTTATACGCTTTATACATTAATCTTTTAAAAAAACTTAATCGATAATCCCCACTCACTCGACAAAAACACTTAGGAACCTCCTAATCGTTGTAAGTTTGCTTCAAATTGCTTGAAGTTTCCGGTATCAATCTCCCTAATTCTCCAAGTACGCCTAATAGTGGCATATTGAGCGGTGAACTCTCTCCTATGGGACTCAACGAGGGGAGTTTCGCTCGCTAAAAGGATGCTCGTGACGTTTTTCTGGGAATACTCTATATCTATTAGCTGAGAATATAGACCACCGTGCTCGAGAAAGATTCTTGAAATGTTTTCTCTTCCTAACAACGCTCGAAAATGATGCTTACTACGATGGAACAATTGTTCCTTAGCGTTATTGGTGAATTCAAGTTCGTCGTCGTCGTAAGCCAAGAATAAACCGTCTTGATACGAATTTGTTAGTCGTATCCACTGCTGCCAGATTTCTTCACAAGAAAGATTGTGTGAGGGCGCTTGCCACCTAATGTTAGACGGGTCATGTTCAAGACCTCGTCGCTTCAAACGATTTTGAAGTTTATAGACCCATTTGTCTACTTTCTTCTTGATGTAACCAGAACGGTTCGCTCTCTTTCCAAAGATTTGTCGAATTTGCTCGAATTCTGGAACGAGAAAGGCGATTTCGTCTCGCAACTGCTGGGTTTCCGCAAGCAAGGTAGTTAAAGCGTCAATTAACGAGTTAAGCGATCGGTAAAACTTCTGATTAGCTGGAAAGGACGTAAAAGGCGCCAATTTGTCAAGAACATGCTTTAAATTTGCGTGACATTCCAGTCCCGGGAATATCTTAAAGCGATCCCCTCGCGTGGAGATAGCGCACTTTAGTTCCTCGCTAATAGGTAAAAAGAGCTTGTAGAAATCGTTAGAATCTGCATACTTGCTATTAACGACTATTGAAAAGGCCCTAACGGCTTTTTTAAGTTTGGTCTTGAGATGAGAATCCTTTGAAGCAATGGGTTCAGCCACGTGATTGAGATAATGGAACTGACAGTAGACATGCGGAATGTCGGGATTGAAACTCTTGACAGCATTTACAATATTCTTTTGCTTATCCGATACTATGGCTACTATGGATACGCCATATATCTCTTCGATCTTTTTAATTATTGCTTGTAACTTGGACGCTGGAGCCGAATCCAAGTTTACAGCAAATAGAATGTGCCCTGTAAGGCGGTCCGAAAAAAGCCAGAGAGAAGGTTCGTTCTTCACTGGTTGAGCACCATCCAGCGATAAAACGATTCTCCCGCTTGCTTTAACGTCGTTAAGAACCGTTTCGTCCATGTATTGCTTTCCAGCCATTTCAAAATATTCGCAGATGTGTTTGACCGTGCCTCTTGAGATTGAGACTTCCCAATCGTCCCACATGAGCTCCACGATTAGCGAGTAATTGAGATGGTGCTTGAAATAGTGTTGTATCACTTTTGCCCATACATCCAAGGCAAATCGCTTACGCTGAATGGCAGAGGGGTAAATGGCAGGAAATGCTTCGTGCATTTCGCATTCACGATTAATACAACTATAATAATTAGTAATAACCCATAAGGAGCCTTTTATTGTCTCGACTCTTCGCCCTCCGTTATTAAATTCATGTCGAAGACTAGAAGAACAAAGGGGACAAATAAAACCTTCGGTAGAATCCCAATAGGTGTATCTCGTTGCCGCGTGAATGTCGTTAGGTTTTGCAGGCATTAAGTATAATAAGTTAAATACGAAGATAAAGGTTACGCTTTTAAGTACCACCCCAAGTCATTTTTGTCGGGTGAGTGTAGTTTGTCAATTAAGAAAAAAAAGAAGATTTGTTTATTGTCCAACCTCTTTCAAGATTGAGGGAACTAAAACTCGAAAGTTCGACATGTCGCTTAGACCCTCGTTGGCATCTGTAGGTTTCACGATGTTTAATATTGCAACGCTCGCTCCATTAAAATAGGCTTTTCTCACGCTTTCTTTATTTAATCCACCGGCAACAGATATGAGAACATCGTACTTAGAGCGTATTTTGTTAATGTCTTTGTACCTGATTATGCTTCTTGGGTTTGCTTCCTCGTCTCGCCCCTTATGGATAACTACTCCTTTTGGCTTGCTTTTTAGCGCAAAAAGTTTTTTTAACGGATTATCTTGTCCTAACATGTCGATCATTGAGAAAATATTATATTGATTGCATGTATCACTAAAGAAATCCAAAGTTTCTTTTGGAGCAGTACCTGCGGCAGTTACTGCATTGGCTCCTGCACTATGTGCCATCGCAACTTCTTCTTGAGCGCCGTCAATAACTTTTAGATCAGCGACAATTAACCCGGACCAATGCTTTCTGATTAATTTGATGCCATTCTGTCCCTCTCTTTTGACATATGGCGTCCCAGCTTCAATTATAATTCTCGGATCGTGAGGAATTTGAGGCAATATGCGCACAACATCGTGAATGGAATGATTAAATGCGATTTGGATGTATCTGGTGCTGGAATTGAATGTTCTACTCATTGATGTTCACCACCATTAATTAAAATTTCTTCAATAACTCGCTTATTCCACTTGGCATGAAAATAACTATCTTCTCAGAGGGGTCTTGCGAAATATCTCGAATTGTTTGAAGAGTCCTTAATTGAAGAGCTCCTGGGTCTGATGCCATCATGTTCGCTGCTTTTACTAAATTTTCAGCAGCTCCTAGCTCGCCCTCACTCGCAATTATTACGGCACGCTTTTCCCGCTCTGCTTCCGCTTGTTTTGCCATAGCTCTCTTCATTTCGGCAGGGAGTTCAATTTCCTGAATATTAATGCTCTTAATGTCGATGCCCCAGTCGCTAGTCTCTTTATCAACGATACTCCTAATCTCTGTAGAAACCCTTTCCCTATCGGTTAAAACGGCGTCCAATTCCATGTTTCCCATGACATCTCTCAACGCGGCTTGCGTGTACTGACGCACGGCATAAGCGAAATTTTCAATTTTTATGATTGCGTCTTCTGGCTTTTCAACTTTATAGTACACTACTGTATTCGCTAAGACAGGTATGTTGTCTTTTGTCATTACTTCTTGACGAGGAACATCTGCCGTGATGATTCTCAAGTCTACTTTTTGAGATTTCTCAAAAATCGGGATGATATATACCACACCTGGGCCAATTGTACGCTTATATTTACCTAATCGAAAGATTACAAGCCTTTCGTATTCTAAAACCACCTTAATACCCGCTAATAGCCAGCATCCCAAAAAAATGCCTAAGCCAATTCCAACTGGCAAAATAAAAAAAAACATATCAAATCCTTGTAATAACATTTTTCATCATTTGTTATATTTTAATATGAATTCCAAGAGTTATGGTGACTTAGAGTATTTAAATGTTGTTAAAGAGTTGTATTCTTTTGTCCAATAAATTGGAATTTTTGAAAATATTGTACTATTTTCTGTATATTTTTATTTGCTGAAGAACTTAATTCTGATTGGATGTTGTCACTCGTCCAATCTTGACACCATGCCAAACTTTTATTAATGTAAGTTTTTATATATTCTCATGATTCCAAAATACAAGGAAAAAGTTTACTAATCATGTCTCCATCAATATTTGAAGTTATAGGTCCATTTTTCGTAGTTATTTTCGTTGTGGTCTTTATCTTTTTCTTTCTTATCATTCTCATCGTATTAAAATTGCTAAGAATGAATGTAAACGAAAATAATTCTAAGAAGATAGACAAAGATAAGAAGATTGCTGAACCCTCTGTTCATTTAATAGAACCCCTAAATAAAGAAGTTAAGAAAGAAAATAATGCGCATGTGAATACCCAATTCTGTGCATTTTGTGGAGAAACTATATCTAAAGGGCTAAATCATTGCCCGTTTTGTGGAGAAGAAGCCAGATAAGGGTTCTTTTTATATTTTAATCAACCAAACTAAATGTTCCATCTTCAGCACCACATTCGGGACATTTTTCAGGGATACCCTCTAAATCGAATATGGCTCCACACTTATCACATTTCCACATTTAGCATCTCGTTTGAAAAAAGTGAATTATAATTATAAAAATAACAAAAAGTAAAATTAAAATTAAAATCTTTTTATAGAATAAGAATAAAATCTTTAAATTCCAGCTAAATTATATTGATTTTACTTGTTTTAAAGCAGTAATTATATTTTGAAAAACTGAATAAAAAGTTATTTTTTACTAAGTTCTTTAAATTTTTCTAATAGTTTTTTCTGTTCCTCAGAGATTTTTTTAGGAATTTCAATATTAATTATAATGTATTGATCTCCCTTACCTCTCCCCCTTAAATAAGTAGCGCCCCTATTTTTAATTCTAAATTCTGTACCGTGTTGGGTTCCTGCGGGTATTTTTAACTCTCTCTCAACTAATTTCTCAGTTTTGTGATCTAACGTTAGGACTTTAATTTCTCCTCCTAAAGTTGCTGTTACAATATCTATATCAATTGGAGTATAAAGATCGTTTCCGCGACGTATAAAGTTTTCGTTTTCTTCAATAATAATACCTAAATAAAGATCGCCTGGAATTGCTCCAGAAGAAGGAATATGTCCTGCCCCTTGAACTTTTAAATGAACGCCATTTTCTACGCCAGGTGGAATGTTTACGTGAATTGTTTTAGTTTCAAGGACTACTTTCATTCCATTACATAATGGACATTTTTTTTTAATTATTTTGCCTGTTCCATTACAAGTATAGCATTCAGATTCGCGTATGATTGTTCCAAAACCCGATTGGGTCATCTTTCTCGTCCGCCCCGATCCATTACATTGAGGGCAAGTTTTTACGCTTGACGGATCTTCAGCTCCAGTTCCCTCACAATCGTCGCATGGTGTATATCTTTTAATAATAACATCTTTTTTCGTACCAAACATAGCTTCTTCAAACGTAATTTCGATACGGTCTTCAATATCTTGCCCTACTTCACGACGTGGTGCTGATCTTGGTCTACCTCGAGAACCAAAAATGCTTCCGAAACTATTTCCAAACATACCCCCACCAAAAAGCGAACTGAGCAAATCGTCTAAACCAGGGATTCCACCTCTGAAAAAACTACTCATATCCACATCTACTCCACTGAACCCATATCGATCATAGTTGCTTCGTTTATTGGAGTCGCTTAACACCTCATAAGCTTCTTGGAGTTCGATGAACTTTTCTTTTGCTTTTGGATCAGTCTTATTGAGATCAGGGTGAAGTTTCCTTGCCAGACGTCTATAAGCAAGTTTTATATCGTTTTCACTAACATCTTTACTAACACCTAATATCTCGTAATAATCTCGTTTTTTGCTTGAACTCATGATCTCTTAGTCACTTAGTAATATGTCCAATAAAATTAAATGTAAATAAAAAGAAAAGTAAATTAATAAAAACCTCGAAAGGTTTAGTCTGATTCATCCCAGTCTACGTCGACTACTTTGCCCTTCTTTTTCTTATCTTCTTTATCTTTTTTATAAGTAGCTCCACCTGCACCGGTACCGTCCATTCCATCTGGAGGGGTTCCACCCATGCCACCAGGAGGGAAACCTCCCATTCCACTAGCTGCTTGCTGTGCTTGCTGTGCTGCTTGCTGATATCCTTGATCTTGAGCTTGTTGGCTATAAATCCTTTGCGAGAAACCATGCATCGACTTTTGTAAGTTTTCAACACCCATTTTAATTCTTTGAAGATCATCTGTTTTAATATCTTCTTCTAAAGATTTAATTGCTACTTCTATTTCGTCTTTTTCCTTCTCTTCGATCTTATCTTTATTATCCTCCATCAGTTTCTTTGTCTGATAGATCATAGAATCTGCAGTGTTTTTTGATTCGATTAACTCCCTTAGTTTTTTATCTTCTTCTTCAAATTGTTCAGCATTTCTAACCTTCTCCGCAATTTCCTCAGCCGTCAAACCTTTCGCACCAGTAACAGTAATACCTGTTTCTTTTCCAGTTCCTAAATCTTTTGCATTGACGTGAACAATACCATCAGCATCAATCGAGAATTTCACTTCAATTTGCGGTATTCCACGTGGAGCAGGCGGAATTCCAGTCAGGTGAAAAACTCCTAACGTTATATTATCTTTTGCCATTGTTCTTTCTCCTTGCAAAACATTGACCTCGACGCCAGGTTGATTATCCGCAGCAGTACTAAATACTTGTTTTTTTTCCGTTGGAATCGTTGAATTTCGCTCTATTAGCCTTGTAGCTACGCCTCCCAAGGTCTCTATTCCTAAGGAAAGAGGTGTAACATCTAATAAAAGAAGATCTTGAACATCACCTGCAATGATACCTCCTTGAATCGAAGCTCCAATCGCAACGCATTCCATAGGATCAACTGAGTGCTCTGGTTCTTTGCCAAAGAAGTCCTTAAATCTTTTCTGAACAGAGGGCATTCTTGTTGGACCACCAACTAAAAGAATTTTATGAATTTCATTAACTCCAATTTTAGCGTCAGTTACAGCTCTTTTAATTATAGGATCTAATCTTCTTAAAGTAGGTTCAATTAGTTGTTCCAATTTTGCCCGCGTAAGTTCAACTTCTATATGAACTGGATTTCCCTTTTTCTGAGTAATGTAAGGCAAGTTAATTTGAGTACTTAAAGTAGTAGATAATTCGATTTTTGCTTTTTCTGAAGCGTCTTTAATTCTAATCATAGCTTTATTGTCTCCTTTAAGATTGATACCTTCTTTCTTTTGAAAGTTATTGATGACCCAATCTATAATTGCATTGTCCATATCTGTTCCCCCTAGCTGGGTATCGCCGCCAGTTGACAAAACTTCCACAACACCCTCGCCATATTCCATTAAAGTTATGTCGAAGGTTCCTCCTCCTAAATCTAATACGCAAATTTTTAGGAGTTTATCTTTTGTATCTCTATCAAGGCCGTAAGCTAAGCATGCTGCTGTAGGTTCGTTTATCATACGTACAACTTCAAGTCCAGCAATCTCACCGGCATTCTTAGTAGCTGTTCTTTGGGCGTCGTTAAAATAAGCTGGTACTGTAATAACCGCTTTCTTTATTTCTTTCCCGAGATAAGCAGAAGCATCGTTTTTTATCTTTTTTAAAATCATCGCGCTAATTTCTTCGGGGGAAAACTCCTTCCATTCGCTTCCAACTTTAACTTTTGCTTTATATGAAGTTCCCATTTTTCTTTTAATAGCGTAAACAGTTCCATCTGGATTCGAAACTGCTTGCCTTCTAGCGGGTTCACCTACGATCTTTCTACCGTTATCATCAAAAGCAACATAAGATGGAAATGCTTTGCCACCCAACGTCCTTCCTTCGGCAGCAGGGATAATTTCTGGTTGCCCCGTTCCACTTAAAATAGCGCACGCGCTGTTAGAAGTTCCTAAATCGATCCCAATGATTTTTTCTTTTTTCTTTGGTTTGCTTTCTTCACTCATGATAAAAGTCACTTCTTCTAAGATTATTAGTTAAATTTAATTTAAATATAATTATTTTATTTTCTATTAGTGTCTATTAAAGATATAATTATGCCATATTTATAGATTTTATGATATAGAGATCGTTTATAAACATAAAATAAAAAAATAATAAAAATTTTTATTAAATTATAGAATTAAAGTACAGAATTAAAGTATTCTTGTAAAAATTGACAGTATTAAAAATTTATAATTTATAGTGGTTTTCGTATATGACTCGGAAAAAAGAAAAGAAGGAAAATCCAAGCAACAAAGCGTTGCCTGAGGATGAGGCTGAAATTGTTATTAATAATAGCCAAGAAGGTACTAGTAAAGAACAAGACGATTTACAAGCTAAAGTAGAAGTACAAGATATTAAGCTTATAGAAGGCGAAGAGCAAAAAGTTCTTGAGTATTATTCTAAGGATAATTTAATAGAGAAGATTAAGAATCTTGAAGAAAGCAATAAAAAGAAAGATGAACAACTTCTAAAATATCGAACCGAAAGCGACGATTGGAAAAATAAATACATGAGACTTCAAGCAGAGTTTGAGAACGCTCAAAAACGTTGGAACAAAAATCGACAGAATTTAAGGATAGAATACACAGCCTCGGCTCTGAAAACATTTCTACCTTTATATGATTCCTTTAAAAAAGCACTTGAAAATAGCGACGAAAATCAAGTTATCTTGAAAGGTTTTTTTGATCAATTTATTAATATTTTGAAGTATCATAAAGCGATACCTATTGACGTTAAAGCAAACGATACTTTTGATTACAATTACCACGAAGCTTTAAGCTCAATAGAAAGGGACGATCTTCCCAACAATACGATTATTAATATCATTCAAGATGGTTGGAAGTTAGATAAAGAAGTGATACGCTATGCTAAAGTTATTGTTTCTCGTGTTCCTCCCCCGCCTGAACCGGAACCAGAACCTGAAAAAGAAATTGAAGTAAATAAAGACAAGGAATCAGAGGATATCCAAGAAGAAACTATAAAGACAGACGCTAAAACAGTTGAAAATGAAGAGAAAAAGTAAAAATAATAATTAATCCGTTTTTATAAGTACAATTCTTTTATGAAATCCATATTCATTTTAAGTATTAAATTTCTTTTTAGGTGATCTTTTTATAATCATTTCTATTTTAGAGCGAAATTAGGTCTTTTTTGCTCTATTTTCGTTCTTTTTGAAAAAAGGAGCATTTCTTCTACTATAAATAAAAATTGGTACTAATAAATGGAAAATATTCTCTCCAAAATCCGTTAATTTATACGAAACACCTATAGGTCGTGTATCATGTATTTTTCTTTTAATTATTCTTCTTTCTTCTAAGAACTTTAATCTATCAGCAAGCATCCGTGTACTAATTCCATTTAATATGTTTTTTAAATCATTATAATGCGATTCGCCTAATATCCTTATGATGTATATAATATCAATTGTCCATTTTCCCTGAATTACTTTATTGATTTCTTTTAATATTTTTCTCTCTTCATTTAACCGTTTTAAATCGTGAGTGTAGCTATTTATCTCTCGATTAACACATTTTTTAGATATTTTTAAAATTATTGGAATTAATTCAACAAGTTCTTCAAAGTTATCTAATTTCTCTTTTTCCATAGAAATCCATTTTAGATTTATAGGTTTTAAATTACATACTCAATGTTAAAAAACTTACTTTCTAATTTATTAAGAGTACCTAATATCTAGAAAATAATAATTAACTAAATTAATGAGAGGTAAAAAAAGATTTGAACTTAGCACCTTATTTAGAAAGTTCGGATATTTTAGATTTTAATTCAAATAAGATTCATAATTTTATAAAGGAACAGATACCAAATAATCTTTCTTTTGATAGAAAAATTCAAGAAATTTATGACTTTGTTAAAAATAAAATTTTATTTGGTTTTAATAAAAGAGATAATATTCCAGCTTCAAAAGTGCTGAAAGATGGATATGGTCAATGCAATACTAAAACAACCTTATTTATTGCATTATGTAGAGCTGTTGGTATACCTTGCCGATCTCACTTCTTTCAGATACGTAAAGAAATAATGAAAGGTGTTTTCCCTAAACATATCTATAATAATCATATTCCTCGGGAAATAATACATTCTTGGCCTGAGGTTTTTTATAAAGAAAAGTGGATTCCTTTAGAAGGAATTATTTTAGATAGTTTATACTTAGAACAAATTAAAATCAAGTTTGAGGGACAAAAAAAATTTACCGGTTATGGTATCTCTGTGAAAAATCTAAATTACGCGTCCACGGATTGGACGGGAGGAGAAACTTTCATTCAAAAAGAATCAATTTCTCAAGATGAGGGGATATATATATTTCCTGATAAATATTATAAAGTTAAGGAGAAGAATATTTCCGGAATAAAGAATTTTGTATTCAATCATATAATAAGAAAAATTGCCAATAAAAGAATTAAAAGAATAAGAGAGGGTAAGTGGGATAAATGGGAATCAAATCAAAGAGAGAAAGAAACTTAATTCATATATTAAACTAAATAATATAATTGTTAAAAAAGAAAGCATTAAAGATCTCTAATAATTTATATTTTTACCCAAAAGTTTATAATCTTTTACGCTTTTGTTCCGTTCCAGTTAAAAAGCAGCCTTAACTCAAGAAATATTCCTCCATATATTAAAAGTCCTGGTGGTGAGGGTGGTGGATCTTGTTGGCTATTTATTCCATCTAAAGATATTTCATTCTGGGAAGTAATTCGATATGGGAGGAATGGGTTCCATGGATGGATTAAATGGGGATTAAAAGGAACGGGCACCCTTAAAATTTTAAAAATACCATAGATAGGGCGCCCTATATAATTCAAAGCTTGACTAGAAAGATTACCTGTAATACATTCCATATCAAGTAAAAACTCGACCCAATAACCAAAGGTGTATCCAGAAACAAATATGACTCCTGTATCATTCACTATACTTGGAATATAATTAGTTTTGATATCTTCTAATTCGTCGTACTGTTCCATTGTGATGGCTGGACCCATTCTTGGTATAAAAATCACGACCTGTATCAAACTTGATAAAGCAAATGAAAATGCTATTATGCCAATTATTATTTGTCTACTCTTGAAATTAATTGAAGATCTTTTTGAAATAATTAGTTCTATATATTTCAAACCAAGTGGTACAATAAGAGCTATGGGAAGGAATGCAAGCAATAAAAATCTGATTTGCCAATTTGAGGGAATAATTACCAATATAAAAATAAGTATAGCTAATATTAAGTATATCCACGCTAGATATGTTTTTTTTGAGATAATAATATGACTTTGATTTTTTTCTCTCTTTTTTACTCCTATATAAAGATAATAAGATAATGCAAGTATACCAATTAAATAGGGAATAGTAACAAACACTAAATAACTTTTGGTAAAGGGGTTTTTATGATCTAACGAAATACTTAACAAGGAATCTAAATAACTTGTAAATCTATTAGTGAAATTAGATAATGTTGTAGGATATAGAAATATTAAAAGAGTAATTATTATAGTTCCTAATACTATCATTATCCCAAAAAGTTTTAGCTCAAATACAGGTAAGGATCGAGTTTTAATAGATTTTAATACTAAGTGAAAAATTAACAAACCAAATGCCAAAATGAGAATAATTCCCGCTGTATAAACGTGGCTAAAAAAAGAACATAATAAGAAAACAAAAGTTAGGATTCCATACTTCTTCCATTCATGAAGGTTTTCAAACCAATGAATTGCAAAATAGATGAACCATAGTATAAAGAAGACCCCCGCTAAGTTCTGCATAAAATCTTCAATCATTCTAAAACAAAAAATATTTACCGTTATGAGAAAGGAACTTAATAAGGAAGGAATTTTTGATTCTACACCAATCTTTTTTGAAAAAGTCTCCGTTAGAAAAAATACTGGAAAAGCCATCATTGATGTGATTAATGCCATACCGATCTTTATTCCAAGATAAGAATCACCAGCTAATATTACAAATGGAACTAAATAATAATAGATAAGAGGAGCGTCATTACTCTCCGGGAATCCCGTTCTTAAAATATATCGCACCTGTAAATCGTAATACGGTCCATCTGGACCATATGAAATTGGATACCTTGAGAGTGAAATCATGTAAAGTATAAATGAGAAAAGGGCAATTGAAGCCACGCCAATAAGCCATTTATTTTTTCTTATTATCAGCGCCCAATCTAAAGTTTTTATTAAACTATTTGAGCTTTTTTCGTTAGTACTATTACTCATAATAAGAATTCATATAATTTTCATTTATAAAATTTTATATCATTTTTAATTAGTGTTGGATTCTTTTATCTTAGCTTCAACCTGAAATGTTTCTCAAACATAAATATTGTTCATAACTTTTAATTAAAAACCTAAAAAGTTATTAGTTGTTTATGATTTATAATTATAAATATCAAATTCGTTTAGTGCTTTTAATATGAGTGATGAACCTGTATTTCCAGAGATCCCTGACATCGGAGAAATACTCGGTCGAAAAGATCGCTTTTTACAGAAGAAAACAACTACCTTAAAGTGTGGAGAATGCAAAGCTAAGTATTCTCGAGAGTTTAAAGCGGGAGACTTTACTTTTAAAAAGTTGGACGACGAAGAATGTGAAAAATGCAATCGTAGTAAGACTCTCGTTGTTGAAGAGATTTATTCCGAGTGGTTCGATCCTAAGAAAAAAAAATAATTCTGTTTCTCAAGACTTTTTATTTTCTAAAAAAGAATTAAAGTTTATTATTTAATTTTCAACTTTTAGTTCTTTTTCTATTAATAGCAATATACACGCTTCCCAAAGCTATTCCTGCTATAATTAAAATTGAGACGAATAAAACATACCCTAAAATGCCGAGTACATTGATATCTAGAAAAAAATATATATAATTACCGGTAAATGTGCCATGTATAAAAGAAAACACTAAATAACATAATGGATATATGCTCCAATAGAGTAAGTAGTTCCATTTATATCTCAATTTAGTTTCTGTTAATATCCAATCGATTATAAATGCGATTGGGATAATATAGTGCAAAACAAGATTGTTAAATGCTGCAAATCCAGTGGGCTGGTAAACTAGGGATAATAGAACTGCAAAGCCAATAAATGTTATTGTAATATAGAAAGTAGAAGCGCCTTTGAGAGGACCTAAAATTTTTTCAAGAGTCTCTGGCTTTTTATGCCATAGAATTGCTAATGTAAGCCATAAAGTAACTATTAAGTTCGTTTGCATAGTGAAATATTTAAAATTAATAAACCATTCGAGAATCGGGCCCTTATCCAGGGCATAATTAACTACGCTAGCTATAAAAGTAAACCAACTTAGTCCAGCAAAAAGTATTCGGTAGATTAAAATACTATTGCTTGATAGATTTATAACTTTCATTTTAAAACTGTTAAATTGTAGCTAATTATAATTTTTGAAAGAACCATAAAATAAAAACTGTATTTTTTTATTTCTTTCTTCTTATATTATCTTAGTAAGGGCTAATTTATGTTATCAACTAAAAAAAAAGAATGCATCTAAAGAAAAAGAATAGCCCTTCATTCTATTCCTAATAATTTATTGAAAAGAAAATAAGTTTTGAATAAAATTGAGGAGTTACAAATCGTAAATAATCGAAATAAAAAATAATATTATCAAAAAATAAAAAATAAAAATTAAAAAAATTGTAAATATTAAGATTGATTTTATTTAGTCTCTTGAAGTCTTCTTTTTATAGATGATATATACAACAAACCCAATAACGCTAATTATTATCACTAATAAAATGTTATTCAAAACCCAATTCTCATTACCGATACTTTTTATTGCGTAAATAATATTACTATCAACATCTTTAACAATAAATGATGATTGGGTCCCTTTAGCACCGTAAGTTATTTCAACTGTATAATTTGTTTCGCCAGCTTTTTTAACAGTAAGAATGTTATTGTTAATTGTAGCGTTTTCACATCCAAGTTCGTCAATTAGAATTGTTATATATTCATCAGCTGGAAGTGCTACACCAAATCCACTAAAGATTCGTTGCCATAAAAATTCATCGCCGGT
>JAUWHC010000235.1 GCA_030606095.1 Promethearchaeota archaeon
CAACAATAGGATAGTGCCCCATTCCTTCACCACGTGGTTTTGGTCCAGCAAATTCACCTTTTTCCAAAATTATAACTTTAAATCCTTGTCTTGCAGCTACAATACCTGCTGTTAATCCAGCTGGTCCAGCTCCAACGATTATAAAATCGTAATTCTCTGAATTTTTAATATTCATAGTATAAAAATAGGAATAGAGTAAATTAATTATTTTTGTTGTTGATGTAAATGAAGGATAAACAAATTGAAATTTCTTTTTTTGAGGAAAATATAATTTTTAATGCTTTAACCATTAGCTAATATACTTACAAAAAAAAACTGATAATGAAAATATTTGATGTTGTTATATCGAGGGCTTACGATAATAACACAATTATTGTTGAAAGAGAGTGGCAAAGCTTATCAAAAATGGAAAAAATTATGACAAAAGGTTTCTTAGACCCTGAATTCGCAAAATTATATGAAAAATTAGATTCAATTATCGAATGGGCAAAAACAGAATTGTATGCACCTCATCCACCATTTCCTGAATAAAGAATATTTCTAGAATTTCAATTCTCCTTCTTTCTTTTTTTATATTGCGAGGAAATAATCTTTAAAGGGTTTATTATATTTATCCAATTAAAGAACTATGGAAAAACTAAAGACATATATTCTTAAAATATTAAATTTTATACCACGCCCGTTTTACGGGTTGTTATCAGCAATAGTGGGTATAGGTGGAGATATCATAGCTATATTACTCTTTCCAGATTTTGATTTAAATTACATGATAAGCGATTTAGGAACGGGTCCAGGTGCGATATACTTTAACATCGGGACATTCTTATCTGGTGTTTTTGCATTACTGACATATTTACACATAGTAGAAATTCTTGAGAAGGAAAATATCAATCATCCAAAAGTACTCAGAATCGGAAAAGTGTTTGCGATTAATTCATGCGTTTTTTTTGCTTTAATTGGTGTTTTCCCAGCAGTTAGAAGTAACATACTACTTTTTACTATTCACGGAGGGGTTACTTTAATTAGTTTAGTAAGTGGTATTATTTATTTAAGCTCTTTTAGTTATCTTTTCTTTAAAAGTGAGAGGTTTTCAGGGCTTGTTGGGTATCTACCTTTAATGACAGTAAGTTGTATCCTCCCATTTTTGTTCTCATGGCACCCGATAATGGAATGGATTATGACTTTTGGTATTACATTCTGGGTTGTTGCAATTTCAATTTACTTGCTTTATCATAAAATGTAATTCTTTCTCTTAGGACTACTTTTTCTCGTTTTAATTTTTAAAATAGTATTAAAACGATATTTAATAATTTTAAGTTAATGCCCGAATTAATTGGACTATTATTAACATTGAACGCATTATTCACGTGGGGGATGGCCTCATTAGTTTACAAATTCAGTTTGAGAAAAATTGAAACAAAACCAGGTCTTCTTTTTAGGTTAATATTTGTATCGTGTTCAACTTTTCTTCTCGCTCTTCTGTTCGGTACTTTCTCGTTCATTCCCTTATTAAGTTCGCAAAATTTAATAAGCTATATAATCGTATGTTTAATTTCAGGATTATCTGTCACAATAGGAGATTTACTTTATTTTTCTTCATTAAAGAAAATTGACGCCTCTCGAGCATTTCCATTAACTCAATTAAGTTTAATCTTTGTATATCCTTTTGCGTTTATTTTTTTTGGTGAAGAACTGAAACTTTCTATATTACTTGGCGGTTTATTAATCCTTCTGAGTGCTTTTGTTTTAAGCACTAAAGATAAAAAAAACATAAACGAAAATGGTTCAGAAAAGAAAAACCATTCTTCAGAGAAAATGGTTATTGGGGTTCTATTAGCAATTGGTTCGGCATTTCTCTGGGGTCTTTCTATAGTTGCGTTCAATCAAGCAAGAATTATTTCTAGCGATGTGTTCGTTACAAATTTTATCAGGATATTTTTTGGTGCTATATTTTTTATCATACTTGGTATTTTTCAGAAAGATTATTATGCTAGTTTTTATAAGGAAAACCGTAAAGTTATAAAATATTTCGTATTTATTGGAATAGCCGGATCTCTTTCTTTAGGATTAGCAGATACCCTTTTTTATAAAGCAGTAGAAATAAATGGACTAGTTTTGACATCAACATTTACAGCTAATACACCAATGGTTCAACAAATCCTATCTATCTTGATTTTAAAGGAAAAATTTCGTAAAAGATTTATTATTGCTGTTGGATTAATAATTATAGGCAATTACATTATTTTATTTCTTTAAATTTTAATAAATTGTAGTAGATTATGATGATTAAAGCAGAAATTATTTTATTAACTAACAATGTTGTTTTACCTTTTCAGCAATTACGAGAAAAATTCCATTTGGATTTTATCGAATTGAATAAGTTATTTGCCTCTCAATCGCTAGCTGAACACGGGTTAGGCTTTTTAATTAATATATACGATGTTAAGGACCCAGATAATCCTTGGAATGATGTTTTATTAAAAAAATTAGTGTTTGATACAGGAAGCACAAATCTCACATATTTACATAATTTAGATATTCGAGGATATTCTTTATACGATATTGATTGTATTATACTATCACACTGGCATTACGATCACACAGGGGGATTATTCAAGATACTAGAAAAAATAGAAAAAGAAATACCAGTTATTTGCCATGAGAGTGCTACTTTTGAAAGGTTTTTCAAGCGAGAGAAGAATTTAAAAATTGAAGATTTAGAAGGAAAGTCAAGAGAAGAAATTCTGCCGTTACTCTCATCTTCAAAAATTGTTAATCAAGCGCCAATTGATTTAAAAAAAATAAAGGGTCTAAATGGACATGTTCAATTCACAAGAGATCTATACGAAATCCTTAATGTTGATGGGCTCAAAATTACCATAAGCGGAGAAATACCTAGAAATCACATTGAAGAAGATTTCAATAATTTCTTTTCGCTACAAGATGGCGTTCTAAAAACGGATAAAATATTAGACGATAAATGTTTGATTTTAGAGTTTGATGAGAACATAGTCTTGATAAATGGTTGTTGCCATTCTGGTTTAATGAATACTTTAGATTACGTAAAGAATTACTCAAATAAACCGATAAGTCATATAATAGGGGGATTTCATATGGCAGCTGCGTCTGAAGAAAGAATTAGAGTTACAATAGATTACTTAAACACACTTAACATACTTGATGATACTCTATATATTTTTCCTATTCACTGTAGTGGTGAAAAAATTATCGAAATGGTTAATAAAACTAATGATAATATAATTAAAGCGTTTAACCCAAGTGTAGGAACTATTTTCTATTTTAGAGGATAATTTGTATTAATTAAAATTTCACTTATTTGTAAAAAATAGTGTATACCATTTCAGTTTCAATGGTACTCGAAAAATTAAAATTGTATGCATTATTTTCTTAAAATAATCAAATACAATATGTAAGACATTATGATAAAGATTAAAGAAGAAGTGAGAGTTAAACCAGTAATCCCAACATTTAGCGCAATTATTATACTTTATTTAATATTAGCTTTTTTTGATCCCACTAATTCTCTTACAATGTTAGCATTTTTTATTTTTATGTCTTTATTCAGTTCAGCATTATCTGTAATAATTTATAATTTATCGCCATTAATAATTAGTTTTTCAAATAGATTAGTCAATATCTTACATTCATTCATTATTATTATGTTTGCTGCGATTTCAATGTATTATACTACTCAAAAACCGTTTTTTATAAAAGAAGTGATAAATAATTTAATAATTCTTACTTTAATCATAATTGGATGTAGTTATATAGTATTTGGATTGATAAACACTGGTTTTCCAAAATTTTTTCGTCAATTAAATATTTTGACTGGTTTTGTTTCAATTTTATTGTCATTAATCACTATCGCAGTCTCTATATTAGGATATTTATTTCTTATTGTTATCCTTTGTACTTTAATGGCTTTAAATAGAATTTTAGAAGAGATTTACTAATCTTATAAAGATTTTTATAATAAAAGTTATAAAGATACAAGTTAATATAATTCATAAAAACTTAAGTGATTTTGATATGGACGTCCGGACTTTAATGAATAAACAGAAACTAATAGTTGATAATATTGTTGGTGTAGCTATTATAATTGTGATTTTTACTTTACTCATGTTTTTTAGATTAATTGCTATTATGTCAATAGTAGTATACCCTATGGCTGTATTACTTCCTTATGGAATATACCAATCCTATAAAACATTTTTTAATAGAGAATTGAAAATTTCAGGTAAAGTCTTAAAAATTACATTTCAAATAGGGTATGCACTTTTCGCGATGATTTTTTTAAATATGCTCTTTTCATATCCTCACATTACTTTGAGCTATATTATTTATTTTTTATCGATACCAACTTTACTTATAGGATTTGCGGGATTTTTTAAAGGTCTGATTATTGAAGTATATTCTCCTTTTTTGCGAGGATTAAATATGGTAATTGGCATAATTACAGTTATTGAAACAACTATAGCTATTATATTTGCAGATGTTAATTTTATATTCCATTTTTTTGCTCTTTTAGTGGTATTAAGCCTTAATGGTATTTTAAGAGCGGCCCTGTATTTGAGTGAATTTGCATTATCGCTTAAAAAAATGAGAAATTTAAAATTAGTCTTCATTATTATGAATAATTTAATTATCCAAAATCCAGAGATAGAAGAATAGTAACCTCATCCTTATTATCTCTTGAATTTTTTTTTTTCTTAATGTGAGAGAATGAGTAATAATAAAATATTTTATATCCTAATCTTTCATTAATATTTATTATAAATTTATAGTTCAAGATTTTTGATTAAAAAATGTCTGAAATTCACTTTAATAAAGAAGAAGGTTCCCAAATAAAATTATTCACCCCTGGTCCCGTTTACATCCCAGAACGAATATTAAAAGAAATGGCAAAACCAAACGACACGCATAGGTCTAAACCATACGCAGAAATGCATCAACTTGTAGAAGAAGGGCTTAAAAAGCTTTTATACACCTCAAATAGTTGCTTAATCTCTACATCGAGCGCCACTGGACTAATGGAAGCTTGCGTAAGAAATTTAGTTAAAAAAGACGAGAAGGCTCTATTTTTTTCGATTGGAGCATTTGGAGATCGTTGGTACAAAATTGGAGTTTCAAATGGGAAGGTCGCAGTAAAAGAAGGCGTAGAATGGGGTAAACCAATAACTCCCGAATTTGCCCAAGAAGCATTGAATAAAGATAAATA
>JAUWHC010000037.1 GCA_030606095.1 Promethearchaeota archaeon
ATAAGGTAGAAATTCAGTGATCACAAGTAAGAGCATAATAAACCCTCGTGCATGATCGATCCAATAATGTCTTTTTCTTTGTTGCTCTCCTTCAATAATTAATTTCTCATCACTCATATTTGATCATGGTTTTTTATTTTGTATAAAAATTAATTAAGTAAATTATTTTAATAGATATTTACGGTTTTATTATATTTAAGTGTGTAAAATTTTATCTTTACTTTGAAGTTGACTTTTAAGTGTTTTAAATAATGGTAAATATTATTTATCGTCATTACAAAAAAGGCGATGACGGACAGCTAGCAGATCTATTCAATCGAGCATTTCAAATGAATGGGGTGGGCATTGTTCGAACTTCTGAAGAATGGAATTGGAGATATGTCAAGTCACCCTATTTTAAACCAGAGATGATTCAAATTGCTGAAGACGTTGAAAAAAATAAGATAGTGGGGGCAATTCACGTAAATTTAGTTGAAGCCATCATTTTTAATTCTAAAAATTATTTAATTGGAGATATTAACGATGTTTCATGCCATCCCGATTATACTCGTAAAGGAATTGCTACTAACCTAATGGAAATGGCTATGAAATACATGAAAAAAAGAAATTGCGATCTTTCAATTTTATCAGCAGATTATAAGGGATTTGCTAGATCAAAGATTTACTTGAAATTCGGCTACATTGATGTTGATAAAGAACTTATGCTGATTAATTTTCCAAATTTATTTAAATTGTTTAAAGATCTTAAAAAATTAGCTTCATTATTTCCAATTTTTTTTGTTATTTCGTATTTTCCACGCTTTATTTATAGAATCCTTCTGAAACTTAGCAAAAATTTTAACGATATTTCTTACGAGATTGTCAATAATAAGCATTTTGAGTATATGAACGCTGCGAACAAAATTATTAAAAAGTTTTACACTGGCGTTACTCCGTATGATAAAGATAAATTTACTTGGGCACGAATTAATGTACCAGCAGAAAGACTCAAACCTACCTATATAATAATACGAAAAAAGGAAGAAATAATAGGTGGTGCCGTAATAACTCATAGAAATCTACATTCGTTTAAATATGGTCTTAAAATTAGAATTGGAATTGTTCATGAAGTATTTTTAGATAAAAGTCAATTTAAGAATAAACGAGATTTGCATTTTGGATATATTTTTCTAATTGATAAGATATTAAAAGCCGCTACTAGAAGGAATATCGGAGTCTTAATTTACAGTTCCTGTTATAGTGACATTGATTTAATTAACGCATTGAAATCATTGAAGTTTTTAAAATTTGGATCAGGAACGATTATGATGAAAAAGCTAAACGAAGAAATAAAGAGTTTAAAGCCAAAAAAACCACTATATTTGCCTACATATATAACCTTCTCAACTCCTTAAAGTGTTTTTAAGTAGAATGAAGATAAACTAAATCAATTTTTTTTAAAAATAAAAATTATTAATAAATAAACATTTTGGTAATTTATGTTTAGACAAGCTATTAAATGTGTAAAAGCTCACCAAGATTTATTGATTGATGTCAGTGATCAGATTTGGGGGTTCGCAGAGTTAGGTTTAAAAGAATTTAAATCTTCAAAATTATTGGCAAAAACACTTGACGAAGCAGGTTTTGCAGTAAAAATGGGAGTTGCAGATATGCCAACTGCCTTTTACGCTGATTATGGAGAAGGGAAGCCTGTTATCGGAATTTTAGGAGAATACGATGCTTTGCCAGGGCTCAGTCAAAAAGCACAACCGTTTCGGGAAGTTGTACTAAAAGGTGCACCAGGTCATGGTTGCGGTCATAACCTATTAGGAGTAGGTTCGTTAGGAGCAGTATTAGCAGTTAAAGAAGCGATTGATTTGGGTAGTGTAAAGGGAACCATCCGTTATTATGGTTGTCCCGCAGAGGAGATTTTTAACGCAAAGGGTTACATGATAAGAGAAGGATTATTTGACGATGTGGATATATCAATGACATGGCATCCTGGGTTCTTAAACATGTTAACCTTGATGAGCGCCTTATCAATGAATTCAGTTGTTTTTAAATTTCATGGACGCACTGCTCACGCTGCAGGAGACCCTCAGAATGGTAGAAGCGCTTTAGATGCTGTTGAGTTAATGAATATAGGAGCTAATTTTATGCGCGAACATATGATTTCTGACGCAAGATTACATTATGTAATAACTAATGGTGGTGAAACTCCAAATGTAGTGCCTTCAGAAGCAGCAGTGCATTATTTTGTGCGTGCTCCAAAACGCCACCAAGTAGACGCTTTATATAAAAGGCTTATTAAAATAGCTGAAGGGGCGACATTGATGACCGAAACTTCAATGGAAATCGATTTTTTAAGCGGCACATACAATACAAGGTATAATCAAGTAGTCGACGAAGTGATTTCAAATTCCATGAAAACAGTAGGCACGCCGAGATTTAACAAAGAAGATATTGCGTTTGCAAATGAACTTAAAAAGTCACTACCAGAGAATTCAATGGAAGGCTATTATAGATTAATACCTCCTGACATGCTGGAGATGGCTAAAGCAATTCTAAGCCAACCCTTAAACAAAATCATAATTCCCCCAATTGGAAAAGGTAAAGTGATGCCTGGTTCCACAGATGTGGCAGATGTTTCTTGGAAAGTACCGCTGGGTGAATTTACTACTGCCTGCGAGATTATAGGTACTCCAGGGCATTCTTGGCAAGTTGTAGCGACATCAGGGATGGGTATTGGGCATAAGGGGATGTTAACAGCAGCAAAAATATTAGCGTTATCAAGTTTGGAATTTATGGGAAACCCAGAATTAGTTGAAAAAGCGCGTAAAGAACACGAAAATACACATAAAGACGAGCCGTACAAAACCCCGTTTCCTGAAGGGCTAAAACCTCCTTTTCGCAGATTAAGTAATTAAGCTTTTTTTTGAACTAATTATTTTTTTTTTCCTTTTAATTCTTATAAGTTGAATCAAAAACTGGTCTCTCTAAGAGATTAATATACTACTCTATTTTCTAAATTAAGAATAAATGAAATGTGAAAAAGATATGAGTAAAGTAATAAAATGGCAATATTCCGATTTTTTTGAACCAAGAAGAGAAAAGCTTGTAAATATTCTTCTTAGCGAGATAATTTTTTTGAAAAGTCAAATAAAAAAATCTAATATTGGCAAAAAAACCCAATACCTTGAAATCGGGTTGGATAAGTTAGAATATCTTCTAAATACTCTAAAAAAAAGCGATATCGATTTATCCGACAAAGATTTTGATAAAGTAATAATGATAATCTATCATGTATTCGAAGAGATTACTAATAAATTGAATTGCTAATTAAAAGCTAAGCTAAAAGAAGAGAAATTAAAAAAAATAATATAATCTATCAAAATTTATTCTCGCTATAAATCTAAGAGTTCACTTGCAACTCCAGTTATTGCTGGTTTCTGAGGTAATCCTTTTAATAAGTCTGGTCTGAACCTTTCAGCAAGTATTTGAGGTGTGAAAGGGGCTCCGTTATTATCAATACGCTTAACCGTGTGCCATCCGCGATAAACCCAAACCTTATCTCCAGCAGCTCTAATTACTTCACCATTGACCCTTCTAGCGCTATCTGAAGCTAAAAACACGACTAATGGAGCAAAATGCGATGGATTAAACACATCCATTCCTCCTTTTGATTTAGAACTCATAACGCCTACCATTTTAGGCGTGGCATCAGTTGTAAGCCTAGTTCTAGCCATTGGTACAACACAATTAACCGTAGCGTATTTTTTTAATTCATCTGCCACAATTAACGTGAACGCCGCAATACCTGCTTTAGCAGCGCCATAATTAGATTGTCCTATATTACCTAATAATCCTGCATCTGATGCTGTATTGATAATTCTTCCAAAGGTTTTTAACTTAGGATCTGCTTTACCTCTCTTCCTAAAGTATTCTGCCGCGTGTCTAACCATATTAAACGTGCCTTTAAGATGGACTGCGATAACGCCGTCAAATTCTTCCTCTGTCATGTTAAAAATCATTCTGTCACGTAGGATACCCGCATTATTAACAACGATATCTAAATGTCCAAATTCCGAAACTGCCTGATCTATCATCCCTTTTGCTTTATAAAAATCTGTTACAGAATCGTAATTTCCTACGGCTTTAACGCCAAGCTTTTTACATTCCTCGGCAACCAAATCAGCTACCTGGGCTTTATCGCCCGTTCCGTCAAATGCCGCACCTAAATCATTTATCACTAAGTTACAACCTTCTTTTGCCATAGCTAGCGCTTCTTCACGGCCTAAACCACGACCAGCGCCAGTAATAATGGCAACTTTTCCATCTAACATACCCATTTTTTATCACTTATAAAATTTTAAGATTGATTTCTAATATGTAAAATTCAATTACAAAGTTAAAAAATCTTAAGAATTTTAATAAATTCAATCAAGTACGATATATAAAAAAAATTAAGGAAAAAGTTAGGGAGATTATTGGAAACTATAACCCATAACCTTGTTGGAATTGTTATTCAAATTTTATGTTTTAAATTTTTAATCTTTCCTTGGAATCTTATATGGACCATTTTTTTCGCGTTTATTTCTCATATATTTGTTGATGGCATAGCGATAATTACTTACCATACGCCAGACGCTCAAAAAGGAGATAAATTTTGGCTTGTTTGGCATTATATCATATATGGTGTATCATTGCTATCAATAATCATTTTCATAATCCCTTATTGGCTAGGCATGATATTTGCCAACATTATCGATATTTGGGATTGGTTAATTTTAAGACCAATTCAAAAGAGGATCCGAAAAAAAAATCCAGAATCTAAATGGGGTGACAAATATTACTTACATCGGACTGTTGATTGGGTAAGAGACAAACTATTTTTTTGGCTTCCAGTAAGGAATTATAAGAAGTCTGGCATATTGATCGAAATCTTTATAATTATAACTTTATCCATTATTTTAGGGTTCCTAGGAGCATCTCTTTTTATCACATAAATTTTTTAAATTCCTTAAAGTAAAACAAATGACTCTTACAGGAACAATCGGTAGAGCCGAAATTTTTAATAAACGAATCTGAAACCTCCATTATATCTCGAGCAATAACACATTCTAGTCTCATTAATGAAGGAACAATATATAACTTAGTTATTAAGAAAAATTCGTCGTTTAATAGATAATCAATATGCCAATGAATTTTTTTATTAGCAGAATCAGTAAGGTGTCTTTTTACACGATTTTCTAAGGTTGCTGACCCAAAATTTCCCATTGCAGAACCCACATAGAGGTAATAACCTTTGAAGAATGATAAAGCCCCTAATGCGCCAATTTCAATTTCAACTTTCTTAGATAGAAATAGTACAAGAATGTAACTTCCTTTCATTTATTTACAAGCTTTTTTATGATCGTGATAACATCCATCACAGAAACTTTCGTTGCAATGTTTACAAATATTTGCGCAATTATCGCATATTTGATTGTAGCATTCATGACACTCATAAATTCGATCATTGGGATTTTCTCCGCAATTTTCACAAATAATTTCTTTACTAGACATTAAAATCACTTAAATAAAATTTGATTACAGTAAAAATGATAAGAAAAGAAAATAAAAAAAGCTCTTTATTACTACTTAAATAATTATAAAATAATTTTATAGTATTCACTAAAAACCAAATTAGAGAAACTAAAATGAATAATTTATTTTTTTCTGAGAAACACTATAATTTACGAGAAGATGTAAGAAAATTATTAAGGAAAGAATTAGAACCAACAAAAAATCAAATCAATAAAAATAATAAAATACCTATCGTTTTAATCAAAAAATTAGGAAAGAACGGGTTAATTGGACCTTTAATTCCAGAAAAATATAGTGGTTCAGATTTAGGCTTGATTGCACATTGTATGATAACCGAAGAAATTTCAAAAATCAATGTAGCTATATCAGTAACTCGTACACCTTGTATATTAAATGGATATCTTCTTTATAGATATGGAAATGATTTTCAAAAAGAAAAGTTTTTGAAAAGAGTAGCAACTGGAGAAAAACTGTGTAGTATCTGTGTTACTGAAGAAGAGGCAGGTTCAAATGTGGCAGGAATTAAGACAAGTGCGTCAAAAGTTGGACAGAATTATGTTTTAAATGGTTCTAAGAAATTTATAACAAATGCAGGGATAGCAGATTATTATTTCGTTTGGTGCATTACAAGTAAGAATGTTAACCCTCGTAATGGAATGAGTGTTTTCTTGGTAGAAAAAGACACACCAGGTTTAAATATAGAAAATCCATACGAATTAATGGGAATAAATGGCTTATATAATGGAACGATTCGACTTGAAAATGTAGAAGTTCCAGAACATAATCTCATTGGTGAAGAAGGAATGGGTTTTCAAAGCTTAATGAATACTTTTAATATTGAAAGAATAACGTTAAGTTGCGAATGTAATGGTCTATCTATGGCTGCTTTAGAGGATTCTAAACGCTATGCAAAGAACAGAATTCAATTTAATAAACCGATTTCTACCTTTCAACTAATTAAGTTAAAATTAGCTGAAATGGCAACAAAATTACAAGCTGCTCGATTATTGACTTATAATGCCGCAAAGTTAGCGGAGATGAATAAAAATATAATAAAAGAAGCTTCAATGGCAAAAGTTTTCTCAAGTAAAGCAGCGGTTGAAATCACATCGGAAGCAGTTCAGATTCATGGAGGAATCGGATACACAGATGTATACTCTGTTGAAAGGTATATGAGAGATGCTAAATTCTTTATGATTGGGGGCGGTACTTCTGAAATTCAGAACTTAGTAATCGCACGAGAAGAGTTAAAATAATAGAAATTTAGAAATTTAAAGTAAAAAAATTAATAATTATAAAATCCTTTTTTTGTTTTTCGACCAATATGATTATCTTTCACCATTTTGTTTAATAATTGACTTGGTTGGTAATTTTGCCCTAATTTCTCTGTTAGATATTCTCCAATGTGAAGATAAATGTCGTTTCCTACTAAATCAGAAAGTTCCAGTGGACCCATTGGAAAGTTAAAAGCTAATTTTACCGCCGTATCTATATCTTCGGTGCTAGCGATTCCTTCTTGTTTCATATTTATCGCCTCATTACATAATACATATATAAGTCGGGTTGTTATAAATCCAGGTGAATCATTCACAGTGATAACAGTTTTATTGAAACTTTCAGAAAATTTTTTAGCTCTTTCCAGCATTTCATTTGAAGTATTTTTTCCTTTTATTAATTCTATTAACTTCATTACTGGAGCAGGATTAAAGAAGTGAATACCGACGATTCTTTCTTGATTTTTCGCGTTCAATGCCATGTCTGTTATACTTAAAGAAGACGTATTAGAAGCTAATAAGACTTCTTTATCGCATTTCTCATCTAAATCAGATAGAAGCTGTTGTTTTAAAGCCATATCTTCAAATACTGCTTCAATTACAATTTGAACGTCCTTTATCGCTTCATCTCTGTTAGTGGATAGACATATTCTACTAAGAATCTTCTTCGCTTCTTCATTTGAGATTTTACCTTTTGCTACAAAGAATCTATTCAAGTTCTCATCAATACTAGCTTTCGCCTTTTTCAATATTTCTTCATTTATATCAACTAAGTTTACATGGTATCCGTGTGTTGCTGCTAATTGTGCGATTCCTGAGCCCATAATTCCAGCACCTATAACACATACATTTTTAATTTCCATGTCTCCCTCACTTCTTCCTAAATTTCATAAAATCTGCTTTACGCTTTTCTACAAATGCATTTTTGCCTTCCACCGCTTCTTCAGTGCCATAATAGAGAGATAATCCACCAACACCTAATTGCGTGATGCCCGTCGTTCCATCGGTCTCTGCTAAGAACGCATATTTCAGCATTTTCAAAGCTGTCGGACTTTTTTCTAATATTTCTTGGCACCATTTTTCTATTTCTTCATCTAGTTTTTCAAAGGGAACAACTCTATTAACAAGTCCCATTTCTAAGGCTTGTTGAGCGGTGTATCGACGACAAAGATACCAAATCTCTTTAGCACGTTTCACGCCAACAGCACGGATTAAATCACCGGTACCATATCCAGGATCAAAGGACCCTACGCGTGGTCCAGCTTGTCCAAGTTGCGCATGTTCTGCCGCAATACTGAGATCGCAGACGACATGCCATACATGTCCTCCTCCGATCGCGTAACCATTTACACGGGCTATAACTGGTTTGGGTAAAGTACGAATCTGGTGAGTTACATGCTGCCAACCAACTTCCAAAGGCAACAAATATGTTCCCTTGTAGCCTCCTTTCTCGCGAGTCGTCTGATCTCCACCAGTGCAAAACGCTTTCTCTCCAGCGCCGGTGAATACCACAACACCTATTTCCTTATCCATACATCTGTTAAAAGCGTCGATCAATTCATGGACTGTGTGCTGTGTGCACGCATTGTAACGCTGAGGTCGATTGATTGTTATGCGCGCAATCCCATCTTTTTTTTCAAAAATGATATCTTCATAATCCATTATTTCTCATCTTATCACAATTTTGATTTTCTATATCTATAATTACTATAAATAAATACTTTCAGACATAAAAAACTACAATATTGTTAAGAATTCACATCGTGAAACTTATGTTTCACGATTTTCTAGGGAAAATCCCTAGATAAATGTGCTCACTAAAGTAGCATGTTTTGCTTTACTTCACGTACCATGCTTTGCCCTTCTTTATTGATCTGAGAGATTATTTCTCTTAATATCTCGGTAATTTCAATACCTTTTAATTCACTTGAGATATAAAGCATCGATAGTACTTCTCTTGCTAAAATTGTAAGGTTCTTCATATCGTCAATAGGAATTCTAATTCCTAGTGCTTTAATATCCATTTGCGTTTCTTTTTCTTGTTGTCTAATAGCAATTAGAAAGTCATTCTTTCGTCCTTTCCATAATTCTGATACAGTTCTAATAGATAAGATGTATCTTTTAGTGGGGCTCTTTAGCCCATGAATCTCACTTGCGAACCCTAAAGGTTTAGAGTTTCTTATTGCTTCTAACCCAAAACTTCTGTTGAACTTATTAGTTTTATCGAGCTTTTCTTTCATTTTCGAAATTTCAGATGTTAATTGTTCAATTTTTAACGACAATTTTTCAAATTTTTCGAGGAATAATTCCCTATCTATAAGATTCTCACGATCGCTCATTTAAGAAACCACCCAAATATTGTGTATTATATGTTTTGATTTAGTGTTTAATAAAATTAGTTATTAAAGGATTAATCTCTCTTGCTTTTGTAATTTATAACAATATAAATTTAAACAAGAAAAAAGAGAAAAATAATTCTTAACTATTTTTAAAAAGCGTCGAAATCATGGTCATCCGGTTCTTTTTGCTCAGAAATTTCTTTTGAAAAAGGTTCAGTTTCTTCTTCTTCAATTGAATTTAAATCGTCATAGTCTTGTTCTTGTTCTTTTTCTGGTTCTGGAGTAGTCATAGGTTCTTTCAGTTTTTCTACAAAATCGATAGGACTTAAAAGATCTTTAACCTCTTTATCTACTTTTTCTTTAAACTCTCTTTCGTTTAGGATGTATTTCTTAATTTCAACATATCCTAAACTTATCAGTAAAATTAGAAAGAATATTAAAACGAAAATATTTTTTAAAAAATTAATGAGTGATTCGTTTAAGTAATTCACTGCATCGATATAAAAGGGGAAATCTATAAACAAGGCAAAAGGATAGTTATGAATAAACTCGTACGACACTTTTGAAAACATTAACCATATCAATATAGTATCAGGATCAATACGCTTTAATTTTATTCTTTTACTCAAAAGTTCGGATTGAGAACCCATCAAAGTACTGATAGAATATAGTATTATAAATAAATCTAAAATTAACACGATTATCTGAGTAGCTATTGAAGTATTTTCTCCCCCCGTGCTTTCTAAAGCTAAAAAGATCTTTAATAGCAAATAAAAAGTATAAATAACCACTAAAAACGAAAATATCCCTAACCAAGCGTTAAAGATTTGTTTAAACATATATATAAATCCTATAACAATAAATAGGAGTAAGATAACCCCAACAAAAATTACAACATAATTTAAAATGTTATAAACAGATGGAGTAATTGTTAAACCTATAAGATTTCCTATGATTTGGGAACCAAATAGATAAGAGCCTAATAAAATAAGAGAAAAAATAGAGCCACCAAAAAATTCAATCCATCTATAGAATGAACTATAAACGCGTTTTTTAAGGCTATTATCTAATCTTTTACTTGAAAGATAAGCACCGTATAAAATAAACCAAGAAGTAAAGAAAACATAAGATATTATTGAGAATCCGAAGAGTATTACTAATATTGGTATTAATACGACCATTAAAGGAAGTGTTAAGAAGAAAATCAAAATCAATTTCCAAGAAGCAACTTTCTTTATATCTTTCTTAGTAATTATTGAGAATAAAAAGAGAAACACTAAAAAGGTTAGAAATGGAAGGAAAATTATTACCCCTATTAAATCTAATAAATCTATTGAACGATTAAATAATAGAATTGGAAATTGAAAAGGTAGCTGGATAATTGTAATACTCACAAGAAGCCAAATTACCAGAATCAAATATTTCCGATTTTCTTTTAGCAATAATTTTTTTAAATTATCAATTGTATCCATAAAATAAAAATAGACTTTGAATATTTAAAATTTTTTAATACTATATCTCCCAGAGAGTAAAAAATATTCAAAAATTATTGTTTAATTATCTAAAGAAGTCTATTACTATAAATTTTTAAAAACATGCTCGATCTTATATTTAAAATTATTCTAACTTTAATATGATTTGTTTGATATTGCAAATAGAATATTGGCCCTATATATCAGCTTTTTTTAATTGGGTTGCAGAATCAGCTGGAATATTAGTCCTTATCACCGGATTCATTGCTCTCACTTGGCTTGGATTTGAAAGAAAACGAAGAGGCTCGTTTTTAAAGAGAAAAATCGAAGAAGATAAAAAATTTGACATTACAAAATTTTTACGAGTGTTATCATATCTTGGGCTGATCGTCGGTATCCTCGACATTTGGGCTGGTGCCGCAGGTTTAATCTTAAACATCCCACCAAGCTTTAAATACGGCGATATAACTCCTCACGCAGATCACTTTACATGCATATTTTTAATAGTTATAGGAATTGCGATGTTTTTTAAACCGATTAATGACTTACCACTATCCAGCATCCTTGGTCTTATTGCAGGAACAGTAACTGCCTTCATATTAGCTTTATTGATTCCTAATACCGCAGTAAAATGGATTGCTAACTGGATTGACCCCAAATTACTTTTGATTATAATTTTTATTATTGTGACGGCAATCGTAGCAATAACAACAAAATTTTATATAAAAGCGTTACAAGTAATTTCAAAATTTCTCTCTTGGCCACCTGTTGCTTTCGTCATAATGCTATTTAGTTTTATCCAAGGAATTCTACTCTGGGGATTTGGTTTAAGTATTTTTATGAATTTACTTTAATTTTTTTTTTTATTTTAATCATTCATAAATACACTTTAAAAGTAATCTAATAATCTTTTTTGTTGATTGAATTTAGGATTAAAAGAGGTCTCCCAGTCCTTATAATCCCAACCAGTACAAGCAATGTTAATTTTTACTATTAATATTCACAAGTTTTATAAAAGAAAAAGAGAGTTTCAAAAGTTTTATAAAAGAAAAAGAGAGTTACAATATATAAGGTCGTAATAATTAAGAAAAAAATCTTATCAGAAACTTGAGATCTGAATAAGTGAACTAAAAAAAAATACAATTTAAACTTAAATATAAAAAAGGTGGGCGGAAGTTAGCATAGATTGGGAGCGTGCTGAATTAGCACCGAATAAAAATCAGAAGGTAGAAGGTAGAGTCTTATTAGATTTACGTGCTAAAATTAACGAATTAGAAAGAGACTTAGTTAAGTACAAAGAAGATATAAGAAATACAAAAGAGATTTTAAAAGAAACTCAAAATAAATTAATTGGTAGAGAAAAAAGCCTTGTCAAAATTAGTGAAAAGTTTTCATCAGCTAAAAAGAATTTAGACGGTGTTTCTGAGGATAAATTAAATGTTGATATAGAATTAACACGATTAATGCCAAAACTAGAAAAACTTCAAGAAGAAGTGATAAGAGTAAATGAAAATAATGAAAGATTAGAAAGTGAGTTGAGGTTTTCGACAGAAAAAGCAACTGAGATGGAACAAAAATTAAAGTTTAAAGATAAAGAGATAGAAAACAATAAATTCGAAATGAAAAATAGAAAAATCGAAATTGATATCTTAAACGGAAAAATTAA
>JAUWHC010000345.1 GCA_030606095.1 Promethearchaeota archaeon
TTTAAACGATCGACATACATTTGTCTTGTAACAGTAGAATTATTGGAATTATATACAACTTTAATTGAAATGTCTTTTAATTCTTGGATAACTTTATCGCTATTAGAAATTAATATATCTCCTCGGTAAATTACTCCGTCTAGGTCAAAAATCGCTAGTTCGATATCTTTTAATTCGTCAACTAATTCTCGCATGGATAAATTTAATAAGATTATTATTTTCATATTTTTTTACTTTCTATAACCAACCTACTGGTAATCCAAATAAGAATATCATAAGTTGAAGCCCAATTGGAATAAAAATGGGATTTAATATATTATCTGCAGTAACTGACAGTAAGTAATCAATTAGAAAGAAAACGAGAGCACCCATTATTGCATAAATTGGTCCTACAAATATAAAACCTATAATATATGCAACGACTACGCCAGCAATAAATCCCTCAACAGATTTAACATCTTTATTTCTGAGCGTAATCTTATGCTTTCCAAATTTCCTTCCAATTAAAGCAGCAGATGCATCTGAAAGACACGCTATAAATATTCCCGCAAAAAATACATAAATATGAATTAGTCCCGCCATGTAAAGCATATAAGCAAAAATAAATCCCGTTATTATGTAAATTTGCGGTCCGACAGCATTTTTTTCTTTTGTTCTAAGCAAGGACTTTGATAAAAAGTTAAAAAAGGAATATTCTGGACCCCAAACGATTCGAATTATATCAGATACAATAGTAAAGGCTAAAGAAGCAATTAAAGCGAACATAGTAAGCTCCACAACAGCTTGGAAAGCTCCAAAACCATACGGGAAATTGGCTAAATCCCCCCATAATAAATTATAAGATGGTTCAACTTGGTGAATAAATATTATAACGCTATCATTTACCAGCAGAGTTATTGGAGGGATTGTCATAAAACCAAAAAAAGCTAAAAATATTAAAAACCCCGATAAATGAAAACTTTTTCTGAATAATTCCATCCTATATGAGATTTCTTCTCTATAAGGGTTTTCTCTGGTCATTCTTCTAATATATCTCCTTAAAATCGATTTTTCTTTAGTACTTCCTTCCTTATTATTAAATTCGTTTTTCTCTTCTCTCTTCATTTTCTTTATATCCCTTTTGATGATAGTTGTAAATAAGAGATTAGCAAGTAGTGTCATGCCAATCCACCACACCATAAACCCGTTGTAGGGGAATGATAAAAATCCGATAATAGAGTTATAATATCCAAAAATTAAAAAACATATCCCGCAAAGCATTGACGATGTACCTCCATACTTGTTTTTTGCCCTATATCCCTTGATCCCAATGTAATACATCAAACTCATTAGAACGAAAAAAAACAGCGATAATGTTGTATTATAAAGACCCTCTACTAAAACCCAATATTCCATAATTAGCAATGTAATCCGAAATGTTAATTATTCATATAATTAACTATTAAATAATTATTCTTTGGTTTCTTTTATTATATTATTAACAAAAATGATATGAAAATTTTGATGAATATGGATGATTTAGAGAAAGAAAAAATCGAAGGTTTAAATTTTCAATACTTGGGGGATGTCATCGACAAGAAAAAGGAAATTGGTAAAAAATACTTTACTCCTGGATTTGGATTAGCTGGCCAATTATTTTCCATGGTGGCAAAACATGTTATTAAAGAATTAGGTTCCGAAAAAGGCGAAGCTCTTCTTAAAGATGCAATTGAAGAGTTTGGACTTGAAAGAGGTAAGCGAATAGCAGAAAAAGTAAAAGCTGAGAATAAATCGTTATCCTTAAAGAATTGGTTGATTTATTCGGATATTGATTCTCTTGAAAATTTTCGCCCTGTCAGTAGCACACCTAATAACGATTTCGTCGTGAAAATTAAACATTGTACGTTTATTAATGCTGCTAAAGAATGGGGTTTAAATGATTATGCCAAAATTTATTGCAAATATGTAGATTATAAAATTCTTGAAGGTTATAATCCTGATGTGAAACTTATTCTCGAATCTCGACATGATACTGGAGCTAACCGTTGCGTGTTTCGCTATGTTATGAAGGAAGAAAACAAATAGCCTACTAATAATGTAAATCAACATGAATATTTTCTTAGAGGTTTTATCAAAAGTACAACCTGCAACCGTTCCGGTATATTGTACGGGATATCCCGAATCTGCGTTTATGAACAATTTTATTCACCGTTATAAGCTCGAATCGAATTCTAATATTTACACATTACTTGGAAAAGATTATCAAATTATTAAACTGATGGGTTTTGATACGATCTCTATTTGGGATTACAGAAGAGGAAAAGGGGGGTATGAACTAAATAATAATTTACATGTAGATGGATGGGGGCGAATTTATAAAGATAAGTGGTATTCTTATGAAGGCGTTTTTAAAAATAAAGAAATCGTTGATACTTGGACCCATCTCAATTTACCTTCTAAACAAAATTTAGACGAGCTGAAAAAACTAATACAAATCCTAAAAGAAATTCAATTAGTACCTGTTTTATCGGTTCCAGGATTGTTTGAAAAGACTTGGCAATCCATGGGATTTGCTTTTTTTGCTAAATGTATATCAAAAAATCGATTCGATTTGATTAACCGAGTTATTAGGTTCTTTTCTGAATACATAGAGAAGTTAATTATTACCCTTCAAAATAGCGGCGCTAGAATTTTCATTGTCGCAGACGATTGTGGCTATAAAAAACGCGAATTTATCCCTAAAGATTTATGGATTAAATTGTTTTTCAAAAATTATAAAAAAATTATAAAACTGGTACATCAGAAAAGAAATAAAATAATATTACACTCTGACGGATACATATCAAATTTAGTAGATGTATTCGTTACATTAGGCTTTGATGCGATTCAAAGCTTAGAACCTGACGCAGGTGTTGATATTTTCAAATTATTTGAACAATTTAAAGATCAAATTTGCTTTATTGGTAATGTATCAAACACTTTACTTACATATGGAACGCCTCAAGATGTTAAAAAATACGTAACCAAATTGATTTCAAAAGCAAGGCAGACAAACTCGCCCTTAGTAATGAGTCCAACCCAACAAATAGATGCTACCATTAAACCAGAAAATATTAAAATAATGATTGAAACAACTAAAAGATTCAAATCTGATTAACGATAAAAACTCACTTAATAAGAATTGTTTTTTATTAAACGATAAAGTTATAAGTATAATTTTGGATAATAGTTATAGCAAGGCACATATCTTTATCTACATATTATAAGCTTTAATAAACCTATAATAGAGTAGATTTTTATATAAACGAATAAAAAAAAAATAAAAAGTACCAAATCTATTTAAAATATAAGTGATAATTTATCTTTATTGTAATCTATTAAATAATATTTATCTAATAAAAATCTAGTGAAGGAGAAAGTGACAGTAATGGACCCCAATACTCCAGATAGCCTTGATGATATACTCAAAAGACTTCTTGGAGCAATCCCAGAAGTAAAATCTGCTGCTATAGTATCAGCTGAAGGCCTTCCGATCGCTTCTGCACTTCCACAAGGCATAGACGAGAC
>JAUWHC010000418.1 GCA_030606095.1 Promethearchaeota archaeon
GTTCCAAAATCGTTAAAAATTACTACGGTTAAACCGAGCGGAACAGTTAGCTTACTTCCGGGAGTCACTCCAGGAATTCATTATCCTCATTCAGAATACTATATTAGAAGAATTCGCATTTCGACGAATTCTGATTTGATAGAACCCGTTAAAAACGCGGGTTATCACATAGAGGACGATTCATATTCTCCTAATACTATTGTAGTTGAATTTCCCGTCCACGAACAATTATTTGAACGTTCTAAGGACGATGTTTCTATATGGGAACAAGCGGAAAACGCCGCAGACTATCAAAGATATTGGTCCGACAACCAAGTATCAATTACGATTACGTTTAAGCAAGACGAGGCAAATCAGATTAAACACGTGCTGGAGTGCTTTGAAGATAAGCTAAAAAGCGTTAGTTTTTTACCAATTTCCGATCACGGTTACAAACAAGCACCTTACGAAGAAATCACAAAAGAAAAATTCGAGGAAATGGTTTCAAAACTTAAACCTTTAGATTTGGATAAAACAAAAGATAGAGCAATAGGAAGTAAGTTCTGTGATTCGGAGTCTTGTGAAATTAAGCTTTAAATTAGTATTTAGTTAATTGTAATATCTTTTATCTTTTCTTAATACATATCTTGCTTAAAAATTGTCAACTTAAAACAATAAAATTATAAACTTCAAACAATATTTGTATAACTAATAAAATTCTTAAGAAAAAAGTAAAAGGTCTTATTAAGAAAAAATTAAAAGCTATCTAAGAAATTTAATTTTATTACAAGAATAAAATAATGGAAGAGTGAAAAAGTATGGATAATGATCCTGAAGAAGATAAAAAAAAGAGAAAGGAAAGAGCGAAGGCAAGGGCTGCTCCTACGAAGAAAAAAGCAGCTAAACCAAAAAAAGATGAGGAAGTTCCAGAAAAAAAAGGAAAAATAGTATATAAAAAAATGAAAGTCAATTTTTGGAGAACTCGTTTACACGACGAGGAATTGGGCATACATCAACAGCTTAAATACACGGCAAAAACACGTTGGTTCTCTAAAAACTTCGATATCGAAGGCGTAATTGAAATAGACGGCCAAAAGAAATGTATCATTGCTTTTAATAAGGAGCAATGGGAAGAGAGCCCGTTATTGGAGAAGAGACTCGTGTGCCGTTATTTTACGATTATGGAAGAAACTATGGACTCAAAGGCTAAAGGTGGTAATTATAAAGGGGGTATAGAGTTAAGCATAGCTCATTCTCTCATTCAGAGTTTTGAAATTAAGCACGCTGGACCGGTCTTTTACGCACAAATCCCAGGAGTAAAACATTTAATTCGATTCGTAAGAGGATGGCGATTTATCGGTTCACGTTGGACGTTCCCCCTCCTTCCCGAAGAAAAAGACGATAAGCTGCAGATGGTTTTAGCAAAAGGAGTTATCGGTCCCGGGAGAAACTATAAATTTTTAATCGGAAAGAAAATAATTGCGAGAGTAGATGGGCATCCTATACAAAAAGAATATGAAATTGAAATCTACGACGAAGTTTACGCAAAAGACAGAATATTTGTCCGCTACTTGATATTATTCGGTATGGCGTGTAACTTCATGGATGTGGCTAAAAAATTAGTTAAAAAATTGTTTAAACAGATGCAATCAACAGGTACTACAGATTATAAGATACCCAAAACTGAGCTTGACCTTTTCCGCAACCCCAGAATGATGAGAAGGTAAATTTTATATTAAATAAACTTTTTTATTTTTTCTATTTTTTTTAAAAAGACTTTTACATGAAGATCTACAATTTAATACTTACTTAAGATGTAATCAGTAATTAAAAAATTAAGAAAAAAAATAGAAAAGAATCTTTTTTATTATTTTTGAGTTTAGCTCAACATTTTGCGTTTCCAAGACTTGTACGCTTTAGTTTCCTTTCCTCGATAAATGGCTTTTTTTCCAGTTTGTTTCTGGTAGATTTTTTGAAGACTTTCGTCGTCTTCCCCCTTTAATTGGTCCTTCTTAATTTCTTCTTCGATTTCGTCTTCTTCTTCTATTCTTTTAACGCGTTTGAGCACGATAAAGACTCCATGATTCCAAATAGCAAATCCCAAATACACAAGCATTACAATAACAACTAGCATTAAACCGACAAACAAAACCCAATTTCCTGGGTTGAAATTTGTTATAATAAACGACCACATATCCGCAACTAATTCTAAGAAAAATGAAGGAACTATTACGACAAATAATGTTATGAGAAATAAATAAACACTAATTAGAGTTACTGCTATTAAAAGTCTTAGTGATGTGTAGTCTTCGTACTTCTTGGCTAATACTCTATCTTTGAAGAGTCTCTGGCATAATCTAAGTATACCTCCTCGAAATAAAATATAAAATAGGACGAGTAAAAACATATGTAATACGATAATCCCCACGATAATTAAAGCGCCCGCACCAGGACCCCAGCTTGCTACTATTACCCATCTCTCCGTTTCTACTAACCATCCAATAATCGATAACCAAATACCTAAAATCGTGATTGCTGAAGAAACTATAATGGAGTAATAAATCGATTTAGCAATGCGTAAATCCCATGTTGAGTAGTCATCTAAGGGATCAGCCGCTCTTGTTGGTGCTTTTCTTGGTTTTCTAGGCATAATCTTTTCACTCTCAAATATTTTAAATTAGATTTTCAAATTTTTATTATTATATTATTGTATTTTAGTTTATTTGAATGTTTTCTATTTAATTATTAAATAATATGTGATTGATAAGATTCTAAAAATTAAAATTAATAAGGTGTTTTTAGTGAAGAATGGCAATA
>JAUWHC010000187.1 GCA_030606095.1 Promethearchaeota archaeon
ATTTCCAAATCCAAATTTTTAAGTTTGCTAAAAATACAAGGATACTTTTATTTTAAATAATTCTTTTTTCTTTTATGAATCCTATTGTTATTTTTAAATAAATTTTTATTGAAGAAATTTTATATTTTGGTTGAAAGATTATTTCGTTAAATAAATATTAATTCTAAAAAATAAATTCAAATCTAAAGTTGAGAATATAATATGACCGACGTTTACGAAGAATTCATAGTATATGAGCTTGATAATTCAGGAGTACGAAATAGATTAGATATAAAACAAGAAGAGCTTCAAAACCGTTTAAATCCAGAACAGGTGTTTATTATTATTCGGGAAGACCTTAGAAGGATTTACATTTGGAAAGGGTCGAAATCTCCCGTTAGGAAAAGGTTCATAAGTTCCGGTGTAGCTCAAGAATTGCAACGAGAATTGATGGATGATTCTCGTTACCATCGCTGTAAAATCGTATCCGTAGATCAAGGGGACGAATTGGGAGAATTTTTAAACGCATTTAAATTGGAATCTATGAAGGTAACAGAAAGATTACCAGATATGCGCTATGTCCGAAACATCGAACGCGATAGATTATTAGAAGCAGAACGTCAAGCTAAAGCAGGCAAAACTGCAAAAGGAGAAGTAGAGGAGGAGTACTATTCGCCTATCTTAGATGATAAAACCGATAAAGTAGTGATTTCTTCGTTTGCTATTGGAACCCCGCAATTTAAAGGGAAAGAACGTCTTATTAGTCCATCTAAAGTAAAAGGAGCTCTTGGATTATTAGAGGAAGAAAAAGAAAAAATTAAAGAAAAAATATTAAGTATAGAAATTCCGGAAAATTACGAACGCCAAAATTTGATTCTTGGACATTCTTTATACGGTGCTGTTTCTAAAGTAACGGAAGTCTTTGGAAAGAATATTGCAGATATCGCTTGGGAAGAGGTGAAAAAGCTTCCAAAAGGGGTAATGGAATTAGATAACAATTTACTTAGAGTATATTTTGACGATAAGAAAGGAATTGTGGAAGCTGTAGAGGTTTTAAAGAAAGTAAACACGCCTTCACAAAATAAAGCTGAAAAACCTGCATCAACTCGAAGAGAACTACCAAAAATTCCAAGTAACAAAGATTAATATATAAATATAAAAATTAATTTGAACCTAAAGAAAAATAGATTAAATTTTATTTTTGAGCAAGTCATTTACTTTATAAATCGTTAAGATCATCGTTTTGTGGTTCAATTTCTTCAAGCGGACCTTCTTTTTCTATTTCTTCATCTTTTTCTTCTTCTTTTTCGTCATTCAACCCGTTATTTTCAATTGTGTTAGATTCTTCAATATCTTGTGCCTTAGATTCGCGTTCAAAGTTTTTATCCTTTTTATCGATTTTTTCGGGTTTATTCATCTGTTTAATTTTTTTTAAACCTTCTATTGCTTCTTTCCGCACGTAAGGGCTTCGATCTTTTAAAGCTTTAGCTAAAACATCAAGAGAGTGCGGGTGGTGTATTTCGCCTAATTCACTCGCAGCTTCTTTTCGAACTAATTCATGCGCATCGTTTAGTAAAACATAAGCTAAAACGCCTAGAATCTCGTTATCACCGAGTTCTCCTAAAGTATCCACAGCGTCTTTCCTAACGCCAGGATCAGGGTCAGTTAGTGCTGTATTGGCTAACTCTTTTAGCGTTCTATCTGAATATCCAAGAGGCTGTATACCAACTAAATCTATTCCACAGAATTTACAAAAATTGTGTTTAATTTTAATTACTTTCCCACACGCGGGACAAACGCGTTGGTTTTCAAAATCAACTGATGGTTTTGTAAACCTTGCTGGACTAGATTCTCGTACTTGCTCTTTATTTACTCTATAAGGGTTTTTATTAGGATCTGGATAATTTGTAGGTTTTCCCATTGTATTACTCACATTTTTTTTTCAATTAATTAATCCTTTTAACTTATGATAAATATACTTTTTAACTTTAATTAAGATAATGTAGACCAATTTTTAATATAATAGAACTTTTCTTGAGAAAATTTGTAGTTTCAAGTTTATTTATGGCTTTTAGGAGATAATTTTATATGATCTTAAAGAACATTATTTTAATTATACATGTTCATAAACTATCGTTTCAATTGAAAATCTTACAATATCATCTCGAATATATTCTAATGATCTAATTTTACTTTAATATCTCCTACGCATTTTTTATGAGAATATAACACGCATTCTCGAATCTTGGGTTTAAGTTCATACTTGATTCCTAATGCATCCAACCAGCAGCATACACGATAGACGACGCCACATTCATAACCTTGCTTTACTCCGATCATTTTCATTCCTTCAAACGCGAAACATGTATCCATTTCCCAATGCATTCGGTTATTTTCGGGGAAAGTATATTGAAACTTCATAAAGTCTCCCTTTAAAATACTAAAACCGTCATCTATGAATTTTTGAAGTTGCTTACAAGTATTGATCTTCGTATTTTCCATTCCTAAGGCTTTTCGAATTCTTTGCATTTCTAAGACAGATAAGTTTTTGATAGCTCCTTTATTGAGCTTGTTTGCAGCTTCGATTCCATATTCTTTTACCACATTATAAAACCACGCGCCATCATGGGTCATCCAACATTTAACAAGAAGTTCCTTTAACTTGTGTTTATCAATTTTATCATATAAGGTCATACAATAACCTAAATTTAGTTGACTTATACTTAAGCTTAATAAAACGCAATAAAATTTAAAATATTTGAAAAACAACGAGAAGATTCTTTGATGCTAAAATTTCTAAATATTAAAAATCAAGCTTACTTATCATACAATAGATATTTATAACCTATTTACTTAAATATATCATAGAAGATGTCAGATATTATCGAAAGTAATCCCGAGATTCTTGGAGGAAAACCTATAATAAAAGGAACAAGAATTCCAGTCTCATTAATTTACGAATTAATAGGTTTGAATTATTCGATAAATCAGATATTAGAAGAGTATCCTCATCTTAATAAAGAGATAATCTTAACTTTACTTGTAATTGGAAAGGGGGCGAATGAAAACCTCTCAAATATAAACATTGACGACATTATCAGCAAAGAGGTTTGAGATTGAAATTTCTCCTTGATGAGAATGTTCCTATTTCAATTAAGAAAGTAATTCAAGATAATGGATTTAAAGCCTTTACTTTGCATGATTTCAATATGTTAGGTATTAAGAATGGGAAGGTTGCTGAACTTGCTTTGAATAATAATGCTATTATCTTGGCATGAGATTCTGATTTTTTAAATCTAAATAGGAATCTTCAAACAAAAAGTCGTATAGTTTATATTAAAATACATCCAAGAGATCCCGTTAAGCTTAGGAAAATAGTAAATAATTTTTTAAAAAAATACAGTTCTAAATTTAATAATCCATTCAAATTAATGATAACTGAGACTGATGAAGTCTATAAGCTCTTTTAGCACTATTTGGATGTATTGATAATTCAAAGCCTTAAGGTTTTTATATTTCCATTTGTAATTTCAAGTTAATAGTAATGGTGTTTTTAATATCTGGTGTTCTTTAACTTTCTTTTTTTTTTATTAAAATAACCCATTTATAATTGAAAATTACCCGATTGTATTATTATAACTTGTTCCATCTTTAAAAATGCATCAATTCTAATTTCAAATAATTAAAAAAATATAAAAACATATAATGATTTTTGTATTATAATAGAATAATTATTTTATTAAATAATTAAATAATTAGATCATATAAGTAAACATGACATATACCACAATTTCTATTAAAGATAAGACCAAAAAAGAATTAAAGAATCTTCTATCAATATACAATGCGAAATCTATGGATGAATTACTAAAATTACTAATAATAGAAGCAAAGAAAAAGAAGATTGACGATTTTGGCATTGAATTTCAAAAAAAATTAAAAGAAAAGAATTTATCTTTAGAAGATATTATAAAATCTGGAGAAGAAATAAGAGCAAAAATCTTAAAGGAAGAATCTAAGAAATGATTCACTTGGTGATAGATACAAACATAGTATATTCAGCCATATATAATAAAAATGGCGTCGAAAGACAACTTCTTAATTGTTTTATTGATAAAAATGAATTTCAATTATTTGCACCCGCTATATTTTGGGATGAAATTCTTAGAAATCTTTCAAAAAAATTAAATTTTCAGGAAGAAACTGTGAATTCTATTATTTCTCAATTTGATATAATTAAAATTTCTCCCAAACAATATGAACCAAAGATTGTTGAGGCTAGAAGTTTAATTTTCCATGAAAATGATGTACCTTTTGTTGCCTGTGCTCTTTTCTTAAATGCCCCAATTTGGTCAGGAAATGAAACTCATTTTAAAGCTTTAGATAAATCTAAAAAAGTAATCTGGTTTAATTCAAAAAGATTAAACAATTTTTTAAAAAAAACAACATCGATAAATTAGAACAAAAAACAATAAAAAAATAATTAAATATATATAGATTTAAGCAATAGTGATGTCCTTGTTTAGATAAACATCTTGCACAGCGTTTAATATCTTAATTCCTTCCGGTGTTGTCTTTTTAAAGGCTTTTCTTCCTAAAATAAGACCCATTCCACCAGATCTTTTGTTGATTACGGCTGCCTTAACGGCATCGGCAAAATCGTTTCCACCAGATTCTCCACCAGAATTTATTAACCCAACTCTGCCCATGTAGCAATTTGCTACTTGATATCGGTTCCACTCAAGGGGGTGGTCGGTTGCTAATTTATCGTAAACAAGTTTATCGGTTTTTCCATAATTCAACTCAACGAAACCTCTACTAGTTGTAGAAATTTTCTGTTTTATAATATCGGCTTCAATAGTTACGCCTAAATGATTAGCTTGACTTTCTAAGTCGTTTGCAGTGTGGTAATCTTTTCCATCTTTAATGAATTCTTCTGTATTTCGAAGATAGGTCCATAAAACACAAACAAGTCCAAGTTCGTGAGCGTATTTAAAGGCTTCAGAAGTTTCTTGGATTTGGCGCCGCGAATTTTGAGAGCCAAAATATATAGTTGAGCCGACTGCCACTGCACCCATATCAAATGCTTGATCTACACTAGCAAACATTGTTTGATCAGATAAGTTAGGTTTTGTAAGTAATTCGTTATGATTTATTTTTACTATGAATGGAACTTTGTGCGCATACCTTCTACTAATTGAGCCTAAAACTCCAAGAGTAGACGCTACGCCATTAGAACCGCCTTCTATTGCTAGTTTAATAATGTTCTCGGGATCAAAATATCTGGGATTTATGGCAAAACTAGCTGACGCAGTATGTTCAATGCCTTGATCTACAGGGAGAATAGAGACATATCCCGTACCCGCTAATCTACCACGTTGGTTAAATATTCGTTCCATATTGTTTAATACCATATTATTTCGATCAGAATGCTCCCACACTCTTTCGATAAAATCTGGGCCTGGTTCGTGAATCATTTCCTTTGGAATTCCAGTGCACGTGTGATTTAGAAGGTTATCCGCATCTACGCCAAGTAAATTTTTAATTTCATCATAACTCATAGGTTTTTTTTCTGACATAATAATATCAAGATTTTAATTTAGTTTTAAATATTCAACTTAAATATTAAATGTTTATTGAATATAGAGTAAAAGTTTTTACTTTTAATTTAGTTTTAAATATTCAACTTAAATATTAAATTTTTATTGATTATTGAGGAAAAGTTTTTAGTATGCCAGATGAGTTTGAATTTAAAGATTACAGCGACTTTAAAACGATCGAAGATTTTAGCAAAACGGTTGAGGGCAATAAATATTATCACGATTTATATCTCAAAGCTGTAAACCATCCTATTAGGCGCGAAATTCTGAAAATTGTGAATGATTCTAATGAAATTTTAGAAAAGAGATTATTTGACCAATTATCTGAAAAAGAGATTTTAAAAAACCCTTCTATCTTAGAGTACAATATTAATTTTTTAATAAAATCATTATTCATCGAAAAAATAGATAGAGGAGAC
>JAUWHC010000247.1 GCA_030606095.1 Promethearchaeota archaeon
AATTTATATACAAGAATAACAATACCTTACCTCTCTCTTATGCTAAAGCGGGTATCGGCGGAATAAAATATCGCAAATACGATGAAACGATGTGTACATATTGCAGCTTTTTTAATGGCGTTATTTTAATGGCAATAAAAGAAGCATGGAAAGGTAAGGATTTTGATAATATAGAAATACTTACCGGAAAAATAATGGAACCATCTCCGGGAATGAACAAAACGATTTTACTTGGTCAATGCCAATATAATAAAAATAAAGACCATCCAAATATCAACGAACTTATAGCGATTAAAGGATGCCCTCCTGAAGTTGATACCATACAAGAAGCGCTGAGAAAAGCAGGGATTCGAGCTCCATCTTATATCTTTAAAAATATAAAAATGGCTCCACTGCTATTCTTAAGAAAGTATGAAGGTAAACCCGAGTTTCAAGAACATTTCTATCAAATAAATTAATTTATTATCCTAATTTCAAAGAAAATGAAAAAAAAGATATAGAATTTAAGTTGATACTTTCTTTAATTGATTTACTATTCTAATCTTTAACTAGATAAGCCCGATAATGTCTAAGATAACGAAGACCACCACCCATGAAAATCGATTCACAATTAATAACCTTCCAACCTTGTTGGAGTTGATCGTTAACAAGTTTCTCAAATTCATATGGATGTAAATCTATTTTGGCTTCTTTAGTTGGTAATGTATAAGTTAAAACTTTAAATTGTTGTGTCATTTTTCTGAAACCTCAATTACTTTTTAGTTTAGTATAATTTATTATTTTTTGAAACTTAATGAAAAAAAATAACAAATTTAGCTATTTAAATCCATTACAAAAAGATTTAGCGTTTTTAGATAATACATCGTGATTATAACCCCCCTCTAAAAGCGCATATCTCCGCCCTTCGCATAGCTTTTTAGAATATTCTTTCATTAACTTACCTAACTCAAAACAGTCTTCGGGATATATTAGTTCATAAAAATAAATATTTATTTTGAATAAAAATAAAACATCTAATTTGAAAACGAAAATTATATAATAATTAAATTTTATTATATTGTTAAATTAAGCTTTTATCTAGTTAAAGGGTTAGTACTTAATTTTCTAGAGAAAATAGGGGTAAGGATTTTTATTAGCATGCAATGTTTTAACACTATAATTTTTTAAAATCGTATTAATCTTTTAGGTAGTTATTCCAATTTTGCTAAAAACCATAAGTTTAAAATAAATAGTATAGAAATTGAGGAGAATCTACAATTTAAATCATAATAGTTTTGATGGTTTACAATAGTTTAGATAAAAATTTTACCAATGGTGTTTAGAAATTTTAATGATGAATTTGCATTGAGAGAATCGTAATAAATGAGCAAGTTTTTCGTTGAAAACAAGATTAAACTACCAAAAGTAAAAATTTTAATTGGGATTTTTAGATAATAAAGTTAAGGGTTGATTATTATTTCTGTAAAATTGAGGAGAATAGGAATTATGCTATCAAGCATATTATTATTTTCAAGTTTTATGTATTTATTTAACCTTAATTTAAATTTAGATGATATTTTTAGTGATCAATCAGATGCTAATCAAGATCATGAACTTAATGATGATTTCGGATTAATATTAAGTGATTCTTCGTTATTTGAATATTCAGGAGTTGGGAAAGCTCAAAATGTTACTGAATCTGGGAATGGATATTTTCAAAATTATAATTTGGATATAAATAATAATGATAATGCTTCAATAATAGTACCGCAAAATTGGAAATCCAATAAGATTACATGTAATATATCTCAAATATATGAATTTGATAAATATTGGGTAAATAATACGTTTGATTCAGAATTTGATTCAAATTTTTGGACAAACGATACTAACAGGCCACAAAATGTATCGTTTGGCTGGTATGATGCCCCGACTGGAACGAATGATTCTATATATATGAGATTTAACGAAACTTATGAAATAAATTGGAATGGTGTTGATTCATATCTTAATTATACTTTTTATTTACCATGTCATAAGATACCATTTGAGCCTTGGTATATTGATTTTAATTATAGAGTTATAACTAATAATACTGATTGGTTGGATTTAAAAGTAGACCACTATTTCAGATTATATGTAAATAATCGAATGGCTGATTTTAAACAAGATAAATTAGACTCAATTTCTAATAATACTTGGTATAAAGATAATTTAGTACCTATTGCAGCAGAACTATATAATTTTGACTTGCCAGGAACTGTTACACTTCAATTTGGTATTGACTTTAAAAATTCTTGGATTGATCCAAGTGGTTTTTTTGAAATATTTTATGATAATATAACTCTAAGATTATCTACAATACCAAAACCATCTCAAATAAATCTGACTATAAATGATGAAACTCATGGGGTTCCAAGAGAAATCAACGATCTTGGATTTGGTAAGGGTACTATTAATTTAGAGAATATTTGGAACGGAGATGTGGGTGGTAAATCCCATTATTTTTTGTTTTCCCATAATTCTTCAGGTAATATTATTGTCTATTCAGATTTTTATTCACAAGCAACATCAGCCCGAAAAGTTACCACAGAATTGTGGGTAGAAGGGAGTGAATTTTCCGTTGAAAATGATACTAAAACCACCTGGATAATGTATGGAACAGTATCAATTCCAGGTTCTTATTCTACTAATTATTATATAAATGTTTCAAAACCGTTAAATTGGAATGTAACTCAAGTAATAGATCCATATTCCAATAATAAAATAAATGAGGTTATAGGTGCTGGAGTGGGGAATTCGACATTGACCATCCCAAATAATATTATCACCGAAGGAGTATGGAAAATCGTAGCGGAGTCTCCTAATTATGTTGAATTAGCAAATCTATTTCGGAAAAGTGGGCCTATATGGAGTGAAAACGATACTTTCCATATATATGATAAGCTAAAGATTAATGCAACAATAAAAACGACAGATAAACCGAAAATTGTAAATACAAAAGGGATATTAAAAATCTTTAGTCCTAATGGATCGTTGTGGTATCAAGAAGAAAATGTTGCAGTTGATATCAGCGGAAATCTTGAATTTTCGGAAATAACACTAGGTACAAGTAATGCTAGTACTGGAAAATATTCTGCTCAAATTATATGGCATGATCATGATATAAACATGTCGCAAGTGGGATTCTCATTATTACAATTTAATGTAATACACAAAACAAATTTAACTGCTATTGATTCTTATTTTGAGCAACTTGCAGGGGACCCTCTTTTGTTAAAAGTCAAATTTATGGATTCTGATCTGAATGCTTCAATTGATTTCGCCACAGTTACCTATAATTCTACATTCGGTTCATCTGGATCGATGGTATATCAAGGATTTGGAGTATATTTTAGTGAAATAGATACGAGTTCTTTAGGATTAGGGGATTATTATTTTTCATTTAATGCATCTAAAAGCTATTATGAGAATCAAACTGCTATAAATTTGATCCATTTAAAAATTATAGCCCAACCATTAGCTTTAGAGCTTCCACATACAGCTATTAGTGCTATGGCAAATGATTATGCTATTTGTCAGATAAATGTTACTGGGGCGATTTCTGGCACTTTAATCATTGATGGTGCTAATATTACTACTGATTGGGAAAATCTCTATTCAGTTTTAGATCTTGGTAATGGTACATTCGTACTAAACTTTTCTACAAATGATATACCAACTCAGGGTGTTTTTGAATCTTTTACAGTTACTGTTTTTGCAAATAAAACTGATTACGGAGCTACTACTGGTTTCATAACTATAACTGTAAATCCAATTCAAACAAATGCAGATGCAGATAAATCTATTCTAAACGCTTATTTAAATGATGTTGTAGATTTAAAAGTCAACTATACGATTGAAGATTCAAATGAACTAATCCTTGGGGCTATTTGCAGCGTAGAATGGCAGGGGGCATCTAATATCGTTTCTGTTGCTGATGGGTTTGTTATAAGTCTTGATACAAAAGGTCTTTCCATTAGTCATTATACAGCATTAATAAAATTAGAGCGTATAGGATATGCGGATGCTTTCAAAAGTGTAACTATAACAGTTAATCAAATAGAATTTGATGTTCAAACTATTGATTTTCAAGATTCGATCGAAGTAAATTCTGGAGAAAAAACTCAAATAAGAATTAACTTAACTGAAATTGGAACGATGGAGTTCATTGAGAATGCTACTATTTCTTATTCATGGGATTTTGGAAATGGATACTTTGAGGAGATTGGAGGTGGAATTTATGAGGTGGAACTTGATATTCCAGATAATATCCGTGGAAGTTTTAAAGTATCTTTAATTATTTCAACAGAAAATATTCTTTATAAAGCAACACAATCTTCATTTCTCTTGGTAATTATTGAACCAGAATTTCCTGTGTTCATAATATTGATTATAATCATAATTTCAGCCGCGATAATAAGTATTTTAGGTATACTAAGCTTAAGAGCATATGTTTTTTTACCTATGAAAAAGAAAAGAGATTTAGAATTACAACAAAGAATTCAATTATTTATAGATGTTTGGAATATCCAAGCTTTTCTTGCTATCCATAAAAAAAGTGGTCTTGCATTATACAATAAAACTATCTCTATTTTTAAGAACCAAAATGAAACGATTATTTCAGGGTTTATTCAAGCTATAAGTATTTTTAGTGAATCATTGGTTGACGGAGACACATTAGTAAATAGAAAAAGTAACATCCAAGATAAATATTTAAAAAATGTATTCGAATTAAACTTTAAATACTTTTATCTTCTTATTTGTGAATACGAAGCAATTAGGGCAATATTAATTATTAAAGAAAGAAGTTCTAACAGATTAAGAAAACAACTTAATC
>JAUWHC010000353.1 GCA_030606095.1 Promethearchaeota archaeon
ATGAGAGGTCTCAAGCATTACTTTTAAAAAGAGCATTAGAAAAAAAAAATGGGAATGAAAAAGTAAAAAATCAAGAATGGGAAAAATCTACTCCTGGTATTTTTATTAAGAGAATACCAAATTCTGGTTCTATTTTAGAAAATATTAATAATATTTCTCATAACAAAATAGCATTTATTGCCGAATTTGAAAATGAGAATCTTTATCCTGATGTCGTCAATTTAGATGATTTAGACGATATGAGCGAATATTGTTATATTTTTCATTATTCTCGGAATTCAGAGAGTTCATTGAGATTTTTACAAGTAATTAAAGAAAACTACAATTTAAAATACATTAATCTTTCAAACATTAAAGGGATTGAAAATAAAATCTTATATATTAATTTTCGAATTGACCAAAGTAAGGATATTAATAAGGAAATAGAAAAATGATTTTAAAAAATGCGCTTATATATATTGATGGTTCACTTCGGAAGGGAGCTCTATTAATTCATAATGGAACGATTAAATCAGTTGTAAATGAAAAATTGAAGGAAGATTTAAAGAAAATTCGAAGTCATAATGAAGATGGAATCGAGATAGATTGCGGAAAGAGAATAGTTTTACCGGGTATTATTGATATTCATTCTCATTTAAGAGATATGGGGCAGAGTGAAAAGGAAACTTTTTTAACGGGAACATTAGCAGCAGCTTTTTCTGGAATAACGACAGTATTTAATATGCCGAATACAATACCTCCTGCTATAAATGCTTATCAAGTTAAAAAATGGATGGAAAAAGCACAAAATAACATTTATGTGAATGTGGGGTTTATTGCTGGAGTTCCAAGAGAATTTAATTTCGATGAAATTATTTCGATTATTGATTTAGGCGTTATTGGATTCAAAATTTATCCGATAGCTTCATTAAATGAGATCGATTGGCTAAATTACTTAAATATTCAAAAGATTCTTAATATTTCATCTAAATTGCAAATTCCTATATTTATACATCCAGATTGGCCTCTTTCTTTTGAAGAAAAAGATGAAATTTACGAGAATTACACGCTGGAACAATTTCCAACCTTAGAATTGCATAATAATCTTTACCCCGTTTCTATGGAAGCTAAATACGTGAATTTTATTATAGAAAATTATTATAAGATTATTGTAGATCTAGATTTAAGCCCGAAAGATTATCCAATCGTCCATTTCTGTCATATAAGTTGCAAGAATAGTTATTCTCTAATACGAAAAGCTTTAGATATGAATAAGAACTTAAAAATATCCTTCGAAATAACACCACATCATTTATTTTTAACTAATAAAATAATAATGAGCAATCCAAATTATGGTAAAGTCTTACCTCCTTTAAGAGATGAAGAACATTCTTTATATTTGTTTAAGGAACTTAAAGAAGGGCATATAAGCCTTATAGGTACAGATCACGCGCCGCACACATTGGAAGAAAAAGGACAAGGATATCTTGATGCACCTTCAGGATTTCCCGGATTTGAATCGTATCCGTTAACGCTATTAGACAAAGTTTGTAGAGATGAACTCTCTCTTGAAAAATTTGTTAAAATTACCTCAGAAAACCCGGCAAAGCTCTTTAACTTAAAGAATAAAGGATTTGTCAAAGAGGGATACGATGCCGATTTAATCATAGTTGATAAAATTCCAGAATACCCTATTAAATCAAAAAAATTCAAAACAAAAGCAAAATTTTCCCCCTACGAAGATTACAAAACCACTGTTCAGATTTGGAAAGTTTTTCTAAGAGGTAATGAGGTTAATACCGAAAAATCTGAACCAAAAGGTAAAATCATTAGAATATAAAATATAAATGTATGAAGAATATAATTATATTAATAATTCTATCTTGAGATAGATATTATGACTAATGAGAAATCTTTTACTTTAGAAGATGGTATATCCTTAATAAGGTTTGCTCGAGATAATATTTTATTTTTTCTTAAAAACGATCGAAGGATCCCCGTTCCAGATGACATTAAAAATAAATTTTCAGAGAAATACGGAGCATTTGTTACTTTAAATACAGTAAATGCGCCAAGCAACCTTTTACGAGGCTGTATAGGATATATTGAACCAACTTATCCGTTATATGATGTAATTCATAGAGTTTCAATTAGCTCAGCAATTGAGGACCCGCGTTTTCCATCTGTTTCACTAGAGGAAATGAACGATATTGTTATTGAGCTTTCTATATTAACACCTCCTAAGTTAATCAAAGTAAATCATCCAAAAGAATATCTTGATAAAATTGTTATCGGGAGAGATGGACTTATAGCTGAAAAAGGTATGAGAAGAGGATTGCTTCTTCCTCAAGTACCAATTGATCGTGGGAGAGAATGGGATGTAGAGACGTTCTTAGGTCATACTTGCGTTAAAGCTTGGCTCTCGAATGACGATTGGAAAGATAATAAAACAAAAATTTTTTCATTTCAAGCTATTCTGTTCGAAGAAAAAGAACCAAGGGGAGAAGTTATTAGGAAATATCTCACACCACACTAAAATTTACTTAAAAATAGTGAGCATCTTGGGCAATAACGAAAATAAGATAATATCAATTGATATTTCATCTAATTCTGTAAAGATTGGATTAGTTTCAGAGCATTTAAAATTAGAATTCGTCGATTTTCAAAATATTAATATAATTAATGAAGATCTTGATGGTTTTGCTAAAAGACTTGATATGGATGACTTATGGAATAAAGTATATGACGGAATAAATCGTATTTTGAAAAAATGCAAATCTATCGTTAACATTATTGGAATCTCTACTTGTACTCAAAGAATAGCTACGGTTTTTTTGGATAATTCGGGTGATGTAATCTATGGGGGTCCTAATATAGATATACGGGGGATAGATTCTGCTTATATGATAGATGATGAATTTTCAGAAAGAGATTTGTTTGAAATAACTGGTCATAGTCCTCCTTTATTATTTTGTCTAGCACGATTATTGTGGTTTAGAGAAGAAGAGGAAGAAACATACGAAAAAATAAATAAAGTATTAATGTTAGATGATTGGTTGGTTTATCGTCTTACTGGAAACTATGTTTCTGATTTATCATCAGCTGCTGAATCTCAGATATTAGATATAAAGAAGAGAGAATGGAGTTCGGAAATAATTCAAACATTTGATTTTGATCCAGATTTCTTTCCTGAAATCGTGGAATCTGGGACGATCGTTGGCGAATTAAAACCTGAATTAGTAAAAAGATTCAACTTTAGTCAAAATAGTATTCCTGTTATAAAATCGGGTGGTGATACGCAAGCTACATTATTAGGCATGGGCGTTATTGAAGATGGAGATATTGGTATTAGTTTAGGCACAACCGCCCCTCTTCATCTCGTCATAAATAAACCTATTTTTGATCCCAATAATAATTATTGGACATCGTGCCACTCAATAAAGGGAAAATGGTTAATTGAAGCCCATGCAGGTAACACTGGTGCCGCGTATAATTGGTTTAAA
>JAUWHC010000416.1 GCA_030606095.1 Promethearchaeota archaeon
ACCATGGCATGGGTTAGCGTTCAAAATTCTCTAAAAAAAATTGGTAATGAAATTTTAATAGAAGGTATAGTCCAAGACATTACCGAAAGGAAAACAGCAGAGCAAAAATTAATCGAATCACAGAAAAAATATAAGGATTTAGCAAACTCTTTACCTGAAGTAATTTTTGAGATTGATTTAAACTTTAAATTAACTTATACAAACGCAATCGCGTCACAGATTTTTGGATATTCTCACGAAGACTTTAAAAAGGGTTTAAATATATTTCATTTCATTTCTCCTGAAGAAAAAGAACGAGTTCTTGAAAATTTAAGCCGTATATTTAAAGGAGAATCAATTGAACCCATCATTTTACAATTAAGAAAGAAGGATGGCTCCTTTTTTTACGGTAACATTAACGCAACACCTATTTTTAAGGGATCAAAAATTGTGGGCATGAGAAGCATAATTCATGACGTAACTGAGATGGTAAACGCCGAAGAAAAAATAAAGGAATCTGAAGCAAAATTTCGAACGATCTCCGAACAGTCATTAATGGGCATATCTATTATCCAAGATGAAAGAATAAAATATGCTAATGAAACTCTTGCGAACATACTCGGATATTCTATTGAAGAGATTTTAAATTGGAGTCCTGGAGAGTTCTTTAAAACTATTCATCCTAAAGATAAAAAAAGAGTTATAGAATTATCAACAAAAAAAGCTAATCATATCGATAATGGTGTAAGATACTATGAAGTTCGGGGAATTCATAAAAATGGTAATATAATTTGGCTGGAAGTTTATAGTAAGATAATTACATTTCAAAAAAAACCCGCGTTCTTAGTGTCATACATAGATATTAGTGAAAGAAAAAAAGTAAAAGAGGAACTAAGAGAATCCGAAGATAAATATAGGTTTTTGTTTGAAAAATCACCCTCTTCAATACTTCTAATTAATAAGTCTGGAAGGGTTGAAGATTGTAATCCCGCTTTAGAAAAATTAATTGACTACGATAGAACTGAACTTATAGGTAAGAGATCTGGCAGACTTCCAATAATTCCTCCAAAATATTTATCCGTACTACTAAAAAGAATTAAAAGAATTTCAGCTGGAGAATCTATCCCATCTGTAGATATTCAATTAATTAAAAAAGATGGGAGCCTAATATGGGTAAATATCGACTCTTCTGTAGTGAAAATGGGAGATAAAACATATATTATGGTAATGGGTCGCGATATCTCTAATAAAAAAGAAGTAGAAATAAAGTTAAAAGAATTAGATGAGATGAGAAAGGAATTCATTGACAGAGCTTCACACGAATTAAAGACTCCGATCACTACGGTTTATGGGGCATACCAACTATTAGATATTATGAATAAAGAACGATTCAATCAAGAACAACTGGAACTTTTAGAAATGGCATTCAGTGGAACAAGGAGAATAAGAAAATTAGTAGATGATTTGCTTGATGTTTCTAAAATAGACTCTAAAGCATTCAAATTATATAAAAGAAATACTAATCTTGGTAAATTGATCTCAAACTGCGTTAAAGAAATGAGATATTTTAGTAATAAACGTAATCATGAAATAATAATAGATCTCGAAACTGAACTTTTCTTAAATATAGATGAGTCTCGAATTGAGCTTGTTTTAACGAATCTTATATCAAATGCGATAAAATATACACCTTCGAAGGGAAAAATAAATATTGAAACAAGATCCGATGACAAATTTGTTCAAATAATAATAAAAGATACAGGTGTAGGTTTAACTAAAAAAGAAATGGAAGGTCTTTTTAAAAAGTTTAGCAGAGTAGAATCTCCCTTAAAGAAGGATCTCGACATGGATTTAGGTAGTACAGGGTTAGGATTATTTATATCCAAAAAAGTTATTAAACTTCATGGAGGAGAAATCCGAGCGGAATCTGAAGGAAAAGGAAAAGGTTCCACCTTTACAGTCAAAATTCCTGTAAATTAATTATCCTATTTGTAATTTATTTTCCTTGTATCAAGAAAAACTTGTTCTTTTCAATTTTTCCACTAATTTTTTATATAAATTCTGATCTATTATATTTAGAATCTTTAAAAAAAGCATATTTAATAATATTACATCTATTATATTCTAAAGCATAAAGCAAAAAGTGGTTATTCGTTTGTCTCTCGATTTTAATAATCCGCCCTTGAAAATATTTAGCTCTTCAAGCACAAAAAAAGGTATTGAAATTGGAGGAGCTAAATCAATAATTAGCATAGATAGTTCCCATAATTTCTACAACGAGGGTAATATTTATACCGAAATGTCGTGGGCAGCGTTTTACGAAGAGGAGGGCTTAGAAACTCAGATCGATACTTTTACTACGACTGAATATGATTCTATTCGAGAAGATCCCGAGGCTTTAGTTGATACAATTGTAAAAATTATTTATCAAATTATCAACAATCGGAAAATTTTCTATGGAATTGCGGACTTTGAAGTTGACGCTTTCTTAGATGCAAATACGACTGTAATTCCCGGTCTTAAATTGGATTACGAAATTATTAATAAATTGTTAGAAGCTCATAAAAGAACACGCGAAAAAGGATTATTTCCCAAGATTATAATCGACGACAAAGGTATCAACAAAATTAAAATTGAATTTCAAGGAACAAAGAAAAAAAATGTTCATATCCAAGGCTCAAAATTAGAGGATTTGATAAATCAATTACGATTAGCAAAAGGGTTTGCTGTAGGAATAGTTTGCACTTCAAGAAATGCTGCTAACTTATATATCATGAGTGATAACATCGTTTTTAGTAAAGATGAGATACCTGAAATCTATATCGATGATG
>JAUWHC010000222.1 GCA_030606095.1 Promethearchaeota archaeon
CGAAAATGGTATTCAAATTTCCATAATAGCTATATATTATCTCTAACATCTGTTTAATTGAATATATTTTCTACCCAAAAAAGAGTAGATAATTCTCATTCCAAGATTATTCTATTTCAAAAACTTTTTTTCTTTAGCATCCAATTCAAACCACTCACCTACATCTTTTAGCTTTTTCCTTGATGAATTGCATAATGTTTTTAAGAATGGGATAAAATCTTGAACTGCTTCAATATCTGAGATTTTGTACTTCTTTTGTATTTTTTCTACTAATAGCTTTTCATTTATTGATAAAGAAAAAAACCCAGTAGAAGTAAACCTTGGAAACATAATTCTACGGAATCCCTCGTCTGTCCTTCTCTGCTTTCTTGATAAAACAACGCCACCAGCAAAAAGATCGTAAAAGTAAGGTAGTAACGACCAATATTGGTTTTTACGGATTCTACCAAAGATTTCGTCTGCTAAAGATAGGTTTTCTAAAGCCTGAGCGATTTCCTTGTTAATTCTGATAAATGTAGGAAGGTTTTCGTTTACCCATTTATATAATAAATTATAATCTACATCTGATTTATCCGTTAAACTTCGAGCTTCAATTAAAGTATTAGTTTTTTGAAATAAATCTCTAATTAAAACAAAAATTTCTTCTGTACTATCCCTATTTAACTTCAAGATCAACTCTTTAGCGTCTCTATCTAAAGAGCCTTGACTTATGCCTTGCAAATCGTTAATAACTCCGCGCAAATCTCCGTGGTTTTTTTCAACAATTAAGCTTAAATCTTTTTCGCTCAAGTTTGAAATCTTCTCTTTTTTAATTATTTTTCTCGCGATTTTAGACACTTCTTCGTTAGATAATGGGTATATTTCAAATTTTCTTACCTTCTTGTATAATGACTGAAGGTTTTGTTTGTATTCATTAGAACACATAATAATAGGAAATTGCGTATCTTCTATAAGTTTTAATATCGTTGGAACTGCCCCTCTATCAGCAACTCCGTAAATTCCATCAATTTCATCTATCAAAATCAATTTTTTTTTGCTTTCAACTATAAAATCCATAATCCCCCGAGATTTTGTAGTTTCGTTTAATTTGGCTTCTAAATCGTTTTTAGTTCGAGTATCTGAGGCATTAGTCTCCACAACTTCCATATTCAGATCATTTGCTAAAGCATACGCTATGGTAGTTTTCCCTACTCCTGGAGGCCCCTCAAGTAAGGCTGCTGCTTTGTTAGAAGCTAATTTTAGCTCTTCTTTATGATCTTTTTCTTCGTGAGTTCGATTATATGCTCGTATTATTTTATTTGTTTCGTTAATTTTTCTTTTTTCTTTAAAAAAGTCTACTACAAAACGGTGTAATTCTTCCGTTAAATCAACTTTGTGGCCACCCACTTTAGCAGTAGGTGGTGCCATCTCCTTTGTTGACTTTGGTCTGTATTTTTCCACCCATGTAATATTTGAATTAGTTGTTATTGCCATATAACCCACCTAAATAAATTCTGAAAAATAACAGATTTTTGCTAGTAAATTCGAAACTTGAATATCGATGTCTCTTCCATCAATCGCTCTAAAGTCAGCCTCCGCTATTAAATTCATCAATTTACTTCTAGAGTACTTGCTTAAAGGTATTTTTGTAAGCTCGGTTAGCATAATTTTAAACATTTCTTGAGAATTAAATTTATAATTTGTTTGAATTTTTCTAGATAATTCTCGCGCTTTTGGAAAATCTCCTCTGAAACACATCAATAGAAGGCTTCTTATCATGTCCTTTTGAGAATTTATTGAATTTTCGTGTAATTTGTCTAAGTCAATAACATCTCCACTTATAGAGCAAAGCTGTAACAAATCTATCGCACGCGAGAGTTTCCCTCCCGAGGTTTTGTAAAGAAATTCTATAACTTCGCTTTTAACTTTTAGGGATTCTTTTTGAACAATGTCAAGTATAAGGTTTTCAAAAGAGCTATAATTAACTGGTGAAACTAAAAATATTTGGCATCGACTCATTATTGGATCAATTATTTTTGAAATTTTAGTCGTAATCAATATCATTCTACAATTAGTGCCATAAATTTCCATTAATCTCCGAAAAGCTTGTTGATTAGATCCTAAAGAATCAAAATTTTTTACAATTAGAATTTTAAACGGAACATCCCCTAACGCTTTTAGTTGAACGAAGGGCTTAATTTTAACCTGTATAAATGCGGGAGTAGATATTGTTTTTCCTGCCAAACTTCCTAACCTCCTAGTTGATATATGTGCATTTGAGCGAGCTTGTTTCATTTCTTCGCTTGATAACGGAACATTCGCGTAAACTAATTTAAAATTTGCATCGTAATACCCCCCCAAGAATTCTTTCGAAAAAAGGCGCGCAATTGTTGTTTTTCCGATACCTTCGGCTCCTACGAATAACAGGTGTGGAAAGTTTCTACTTTTAATATATTCCTTTAATCTTTCTTTAATGTTCTCTCTACCACATACATCATCTAAATCCTTAGGTAAATATTTTAAGCGCCATATAGGAATTTCTGAAAGCAAGCCCCTTTCCTCCCTTATTATAAAAATTATGTGTCCATTTTGATATTTTTTATCAATTCACCAATCAAAGCAAGTAATTGAATTTTCGCATCTGCTCCTTGGCTAATTCTATAATCTATTTCTCCGATAAATGCAACTATTTTGTGATAATTGCTAGATTCTATATTTAGACTCCCTAATCTTTCCATTATTTGTCTTAGGAAATTTCTACTGTCTAAATTTTCAATTGTAATAATAATTTTTCTCGCTCCCTCAAAATTTTTAGAATGAAGCGTTTTAATTAGCTTTTCTAACGTTGCGTCATCCAAAAAACCGGAAATCTTTAATATTTCGTTTAAATCTAAATTATCTAACAACTCAAGTGCAACAGACATTTGTAAAGTATTAATAGCTTTTCTTAAATCGCCTCCTGAGACAAAAAATAACGCGTCATAAAATTTATTTGCTTGGGTTTGAGGAATTTGTAATTTTTCTTGTTCTGAAATAAACTTTAATCGCTCTATTATTTTCTCCTTAGGTAATTTAGCAAACCTAAATACTGCACACCTTGAAATAATTGGATCGATTATTCTATTGATATAATTACATATTAATATAAATTTCACGCTACTTGATGCCTTTTCTATAATTCTTCTGAGTGCCTGTTGAACTTGTTTGGGTATATTGTCCGCTTCGTCAAGAATTATAACTTTTAACGTATCATCTCCAACAACTAAATTTTGATTTACAAAGCCTTTAATTGCGGTCCTAACGTAGTCCATTCTTACGGTGTCTGATGCGTTCAACTCTAAAACATTTGCAAAATAATTCTGTTTTTTAATCACATTTTTAGCAATAATTAATGCTGTGCTTGTTTTACCCGTGCCCGCAGGACCAGTAAAAATCATATGAGGCATATTACTGCTTCTTACGAAATCTTTTAAGCTATTAATAGCAATATTCTGACTTACAATTTCATCAAACGAATTAGGTCTATATTTTTCAACCCAAGGAGTTTCTTCGATCAAGGTACAAATCATTCTATATTTATGCTTTTAATCTTCAAGGTTTTCTTTCGAGAGATCTAATTCCAAGACCTCGTATACTTTCTTAAAATGCATCTTTGCGTAAAGATTAGCCGCTTCTTTCGCTTTTTCTTTAATATTTACTTTTATTTTTTCTACTTTTATCTTCTGCAAATGTTCAATAGCCTTTTTAATGAGTAATTCGCCTATCCCTTGCCCCCTGTATCCCTCTTTAAGAAATACTTGTTTAATATACCCCTCAGAAGCACCAAATGGATCAATTCGCAACTCCGCGATAATCATACCGATAACTTCGTTATCTTTATCTTCATCTATCGCTATTAGAATACCATGTCTTTGTAAAGGATCATAAAGCCGTCTGCGGATGCCCCAATCAAACCGTTTGTGCTCAAATTTGCCTCCAAATCTTGAAATCAATAATTTCATTAAAGCTTGTAAAGAATCAATTTGATCTGGCGTAGCATTCTCAATTCTAATATTATTCATGTTAAATCAACTAGATAATCATAATTATTAACAATCAATTATTAATTACTTTTTCAATGAATTTATATTTATAATAGTTTTTATAAAATAAGAGAATTTAGCGAGCTGAAACGCCATCCCACGCTTTTACTTCAGGATCCTCATATCCACACATAACGCATTTTTGGTTTATTTCCCATGCTTCTAATGCGGGATGAACTCTGGTAAAAAGTGATCCACATTGCTTGCATACCAAATATTTAGCTCCACAACCATCACACATCTTTAATTGCCCTTTTTCTACGAACCGAAATGTCCTCGACATCCAGTCGTCGCTAACTAATCGAAAGGTCTCTCCTCCACATTGAATACAATGTTTTCCATCAAATTCCTCTCCCATAAAATCACTTCAAATGTTTTTTAAGAATTTTAACTTAAAATATTTTAAATAATTAATAGAGTTTATATTTAAAAAATTAAAGCTTTTTACATTTAAAATTGCTTCGATAACTATTTAAATTATAAGAGAAAAAAAAAAGATATAAAATTACATTTTTAGCTTTTTAACGGTTCCGCTTGTAGCCACTTCAGGATTAACCTTTTCCAATTCACTAATTAATTGAAAAACTTTATCGTCTTGCAATGCTTCTCCAAATTTTATCAGCATTTCTTTTGAACCAACAAATAAGCCCTTCCGTTTCATCGGCTTACCATCCTCCTTTAGAGGATTAATTTCTAAGAATAGTAATGCTGGTCTAGTTTTAGTTGCAGGGACCTTTACTATAAAAACTCCAGGTACAGGAGCTTCCATTTTTTCCCAATCAGCTGCGGTTTTTAGATGGTTTCTTAACTGAGCTTCAATATCAACCATATTCAATCACTTCTTTTAAAAAATTATTATAAATATTAGGTGTTACATATAAGGCATATAATATATACTATATGGCATATAAAAAGTTTTTGGTAGCGAAATTTTGTTAGGTAATCTTAAAAGCGAGCAGACAAAAATCTAAAATAACATTAAAGTCGTGAGATGACGTCTAATTTTAATTCGTCGGATTACTTGGGGTCGATTTCCACTAAAAAGTTTATATATCACCTCGGTATATATAATTGTATAGAAAAACGAAGAGTTTTTCATAAGAACTCAAAAATTTGGTGATTAAAATAAAATTAATTTCAGTAAATTTACCAGAATCTTATTTAAAGGTTTTAGAAATACTCGTTTCGGAAAATAAGTTTCCAAATCGAAGTGAAGCAATACGGGTCGGGATTAGGGACTTGATTAGGACGGAGTATCTTATAGAGCAGTCAGTGAGGAGTAAATTTAGTCCAAATTTAATAGAAACTGAGATTGA
>JAUWHC010000081.1 GCA_030606095.1 Promethearchaeota archaeon
TATTTAATTTTAAAGCATTAAAAATAATTTGGGGAATATCGTCGCCTGCTTTTATTAAAGGGATTTCCTTAATCGCGATTAAGTTAACTTTTTCTTTCATTTTCTTAGATAATCTTTATTTATCGAATTAGATTTGATAACTTCTTAAATCAGAAGCTTTACTTCTGGCAAATTTCTCAAACTCTTTTGGAATTGCACAACACGCAGATAAAAAATTAAAGTTCACATCAGGATCTTCTACTTTTATCCATTTTAAAGTTTTTTTTGAAGGAATTTCGATCCTCGTAATACCTGCTTGAATTGCGCGTTTTTCTATTTCTACTTTTACATTCCCCCTTGGTCTCATGCATCCTAAGGAAGTTTCTGTTCTTGGAAAAATAAACCTAATTATTGAAATAACCTTTGCGATATCAATAGGTTTTGGTCTAATAAATTTTGTTTTAGAATTCTTAGGGGGAATTAAAGCAATTAATACTATTAAGGAGGGATTTAATCCCGATTCTTTTATAAATTTTATTGATTCTAATTCTTTATGGAGTTTTCCGTAATGTAAACCAATACAGATGTGAGGAACTATATTCAATTTATATTTTTGCAGAATTTTTATTGCCCTTTTATAATCCTCTAAATCTTTGTCTAGGTGATATATATCTTTTATAATTTCCTCATCCATGTTTATGTCAAAAGATACGATATCTACCTCTACCTCGGCTAATTTCTTAGCCGTTTCTTCGCTGAGTAAACCCGTGTGCACATTTATTATTAAGTTCGTTTTCTTCTTTATTTTTTTAATAGTATCTAAAAAATTTAATAAAGGAACTGAACCATCGGGTTGACATCCTCCTGAGATTAAAACTCCAACGCCATCGTTATAAGATAAATTCATTAAAAATGCTTCTAGGTCCTTATTGTTTAAAATTGATATCATTCCATCAAGGTATTTTTTATTACAGTGTTCACAATGTAACGAACATTCGGATCCAGTAATACTTATTGCTGGAAACCTTTTATTGGGGATATAAATTTTTAATTCATTACCAAAATTTTGCTTTTTTAAATTATAAGCAAGTTTAAAAAAAGGTTCTAATTCTTTTGATTGAAGATTTATCAACTCTTCATAATCAAACCAAGTCTGGGTACCAGTTTCAAATTTCTTGAATAATTCTCTAATTTCATTCATATTTCTTTAACCATTCAATATTCGAATATTTCTGTAGAACAAGTTCTTTTGCTAATTCTAATTCATAATCTGTATAAGTTCCTTCTTTTAATTTTATTCCTAATGTGGTTTCAAAACCATCTTTTAGAGATAATAGAAAATTTTCTTCATTATAATAATTCAATTGGTCCTTTATACCAATACATTTAGCAAAAACAGACTTTACCATTTTTGATTTGTCTACGTTATGAGGTGCTTTTAGAACTGAATACATAAGTTCTGGATCGAGTTCTAACAAAATCGTTCCATGTTGGAGGAGAAAACCTTTTTTTCTGACTTGCGCATTTCCAGAAAACTTTTTTCCGTCTAAAAAAATTGCGGGACAATGTATAACTCCTTTTTCTGGTTGTAATCCATACTTTGCTAAACCCGCAATTATTCCTGCCCCTATTATTTCAAACTGCTCAATCACTTTCTTTGCATTAAGCCTTTCTAGAAATTTTATAGGACACACAATAGAATATGTAATTTCGCGAGTATTATCGTGAAACACCGCTCCTCCCCCAGTAATTCTCCGCACGACATTAAAACCCTTTTCAATAGCTACATTCGTATTAACTTCGTTTGAAAGGCTTTGATTTCTACCTATTGATGCTGTTGATGGTTCCCACTTAAAAAACCTTAAGGTGTTAGGAGATTCTTTTTCAATAACAGCATTTAAAATAGCCTCATCTAAAGCCATATTCCAATATCCATTTCTAACTTCTATAGGAATAAATCTCCATTCATTCAAACTTTTTACCATTTTCTTTAATGAACGAGCTTAATTAAGGATTTATAAATATTTTCTTTTTCATTTGTCATGAGATTTCTGGGGTAATTATAGATTGGTCCAGAAGGCCTTGAAGTATAATATGGACGGTTACAACCAGGGCATCCCGATGTTAGAAATGCGTTGGTTTCATCAATAATATTCCATAACTCTCTTTTATTTAGATTAAATTTGACTATATCACCTTTAACATTAAAAGTAAAATCTTTAACATTTTTAAGTTGGTTTATAAGAAGGTATCGTCCGAGCTGTATTTCCCTAAAATTAATAATATCTGGTTGTTGTAGGCTTTCAAGCTTTGTTCCTTTTATTGGTGTAAAGGCAAATAAACTAACTTTAATTTTTAAATTATGTAGTTTATTAATCAATATCAAAATGTCTTTTGGCGTTTCTCCTAAACCAACGATCAAATGCGTTGTAACAAATCCTTCAGGAAAAATCTCTAATGCTACTTTAAGATTTTGAAGATGACTATTCCAATCATAAGGACCTTTTACTTTTTTACCTTTTACATTATCAAAAATCTCAGGTGTAGCGGCATCTAGAGCTATACACACCCTCTCAACACCAATAAGTTTTAATTCTTCTAATTTTTCCCTCGACATAGGTGGTATTGCGACAGATATTGGTGTATTACTGTTCTTTTTAAGTTGAGTAATAATTTCCAACAAATCTTGAAAATTTTGAGAGTAATTTAGAGTTTGAATGCAAACTCTTTTAAACCTTTTTGTAGGTGGTAAATAACTAATTTTTGTTAGAAATTCTTTAAAAGAAAAAACTGGCCAACTTACTCGTGAGAGCATCTCAACTGAGCTTTCTGATTCCCTAGCTTGTGGACAAAAACCACAATTTGCAATACAATGCCCCTCTTTATAAGTCATGATATAACATGTGGTTGGAATATCTTTAAATCTTTTACTTTGATATAATCCAAGCACTGAAGCGCTCCCAATTGACACCCTAATTTTATCTATTGTCATTATTAAACCATTAATTTCTCTAAAGTTAACCTTTTTTATAAAAATATGACTCATTTCAAAAAAAATTTATTGTATAAAAACTAAGGAATTTTTTTTTTGTTTTTTCTTTAAATATAAGTATGATAATTAGGTAGTAAAAGCTTAAAATTATAAAATATTAAATTATGACGCATTATATTGAAGATCCGTATTTAGAATCAGAATTCGAGGAAAATTTTAATGATTTGTATGAAATTGAGGGTATAAAGAAAATAAAAGAACTTTCACGCCAACTCCGAACTTTTTTTAATTACAAGACTGAAGTGATAAGATATAGATTTCGATCCAGTCTTATTCCCGCTAAAAATTATACAAATACTAAATTTTTCAGTCAAAAACAAAAGATTGAATCATTTACTTATGAATTCATAACAATACTTAAGAAAATAAAAAAACCCGCTCAAATACTTGAACAAGGGATTCGATCTCTTTTTTTTTGTAATAATAAAATACAATTAAAAAATCTCTCAGAAATCACTGAGAAGTTGTTCATACTACTTCACTATTTCTCAGAGGAAAACCTTCATGCTCATCCAAAATTTCTTAAATTTAATGTAATATTAGCAAAAAATATTTGTTTGGTGAAAAAATGTTTATACGCGCAATTTAGCGAATTCTTTGAGGAACTTGAAATAAATTATAGCAATTTAGAAGGAGAACTTGAAGAATTAATTGAAACAACACCAGTTGAGAAGGAACAATCAAAAAAACAACTCGAGGAAAGATTGACTTCATGAAAGTATATACTAAAGTATCACGGAAAACCGTGGGAGAAGACCGAATCGCTATATGTCCAAAATTTGGATGTGAATTCATATCACGCGTGAAACCTCTTAAATTTGGATTTCTAGGGTTTGGTAAGTATCCAAAATGTAGGAAACATCGCATCCCTTTGGTCTACATTGATGAAAGGATCAGTGACTTCGTGGATGCTGCTTTAGCGTGCTTATTTGATAAATCTGGACTCCCTCCAAGTGAATTGCATGAGAGCATAAAATCAAAATTCCTGGATGAATTTAACTCGTATATAGAAGGATGGGTGTATTGTATCACTGTTGGAAGGGGAGCACCGATAGTTTCACATTACATGGATACAATTTCGAATGCGTATCTCAAGCAATTGACCAAGAAACAGATAAAAACACTTAAAAAAAGAGATGCTTCTAAGCCCAATCTCGTGAGTAAAGCAATTAAGGAGGGAATGAATGAAATCACTATCCAATATACAAGGCTTCTCAAGCACCTTAGAGCTCATTCCGAGATCCTTATTGAGCATCAAAAACTTAAATCACTTTCAAAAAGCCTCCGAAATTATTTGAATAATTGGCAAAAGACCATGTTAAAGCGTAACGAAATAATAAATTCATCAGAAAATAAGCACGAAATGACTTTAAAAGAGATCAAGTTTAATTACGATCAAATCCTAAATGTTGGCATATGCCGGTGTCTTCTTGGATTGAATCCTGAAAGTAAAGAATTGAAGAGAGCAAAAATAACTGCATTTGATAGGTTTTCTGCTTATCATGAATTTTTTAATGAAGGATTAACTGTGAAATTTACAAAATCTGATATCAGAGATTTTTATTCATATATTAAGGAAATTAGAAAAAATCTTGAACCAAGTAAGTTTTCTAAACAAGAAATCGAATTTTTTGATAAACATGGTATCAATGTTTCGAAGTTTAAAAATAGATGGGGTTGGCTCAGAGAAGACCTTTTAGTTCCATTTTTTCTAGATGTTTTATATAAAAAAGGTAATAAAGTACCAACATCAAATGATCTCCAAAACTGGGGATACAATCGGTTTATTATAATATTAAGAGAAGAATATGGCTTAACACTTTCAGATCTAGTCGAGCTTGCGGGTAAAACCCCAAATATTAATTTTAAAAAGAGAAAAAATTTTTCAATAAAAGAAAAAGAATTTTTAATTAAAAACGATATTACATCAGAGAACTTAACAACTAGATGGGAATGGGTAGATCTTCACCCCGATTTGATAACTGAATTTTATAAAGATGTCTTATATTCAATAAACAACCGTGTACCAACTTCACGAGAGCTAAAAAAGATAGGATATTCTCAGTTTATTGAAAAATTAAGGAATAAAAGAATATCCCTATCAGATTTAGCAAAAAAATGTGGTTTTAAGCCTAGAAGTCGCCACCAACGAAATATTTCACCTGAAGATCTCACAGATGAGGAATTACAATTTTTTCGAAATAATAATATTAAAGTGAATGAACTTACATCAAGGTGGTCTTGGATGGATAAAAATCCTCACTTGGTTGTTATTTTTTTTGAAGAAGTAATTTTTTCTTTTTTTGGATATGTTCCTACATGGGATGAATTAGCAAATACAGAATTCTACTATTATATACAGAAGCTTTCTAAGTTAGATTTATCTTATCCAGAAGTGATTAAGAAATCTAATCATGTGCCAAATTTTCAATTTTTAAATAACTCTCAGAAAAAAAGGATATACAAAACTACAGAATTCTTAGTAAATGAGTATTTGGAAATAGGAAATAGTTCAAAGATACCATCACTATTGAGTTTAGCAAAATCAAATGATTTAAATGTAAGTGATATGACATTTGGAAAATATGCTAAGAAATACCTCATTAAAATTTATGGAGATGAGTATGGTAATCAACTTTATTCGGAGATGTGGTTTAACAAGACACTCGGGATATCTAATGATATAATTAAAAAGATTAATGATTTAGTTGATGAATACAGCAGTAAATTCATTCAATCTAATAAAATTAAACACCCTATCCCAATTAAAGATATTGTAGAATATGTAATTCCTGAAATTTCTTCACACACATTCACAAAATATGCTAAAGAATTACTAGTTAAAAATTATGGAAAACAAAATGGGAACACTATTTATTCTGAAATGTGGCCTTCTGAAAATTTAGCTACTAAGGTTGGTTCAAGGCTTCATGTATTAATTAATGATCTATTGACAAAATTTTTCAATAAAAGAGGTGTTCAATATATATCTGAACCATATATATATCCTGGAAGAAGACCTGATGGAGTTTTAATACTCAATAAAGAGCTGAAATTATTATTAAAGAAAAATAAGTCTTTGTTGGATCAAATAAAAGTCCGATATGAAGATCTGGATAATCTTAAAGCAATTGTTTTAGATTTCACATCTGATATATCAAATATAAATTGTACAAGAAAAATCATAAAATATCAACATTCAGAAATTTTATTATTGATAATTGGAACTTCTTGGTATTCAAAGAAACCTTATAAACTGATTCATGGTTTAAACCAAAATCTCAGTAAAGTTTGTGTGATTGATATTGGTTTTTTTACTAAGATTATAGATTTATCTTCTAATTTAAAAGAGGAATTACAAATATCTCTGGATTTTGCTCAAAACTATAATCTTGATTCGCTTAATAGTATCAAAGCTCTTGATAAAAGTAATTTACATAATACTGAATCATTAAGGAAATTGCTCATTAAAGAGGGTTTGATTAAAGAAAAAATTCAAGAATATCTCGATTTTGGATTAATAAATCACCCAATAAAGAATAAACTAACTTTAGAAGATAAACTAACAATTAAGAATGAAAAAATAAAAAATAAAATTGCCATAATTGATATTGAGACTACAGGATTTAATCGTGATTTAGATAGCATTATCGAAATTGGAATAGTTGAATTAGATATTAAGTCTGGTCAAATCAAAAGTTTATTTAATTCTCAAGTAAAGGATATTAATTTTGACATTTCTCAGCACATAGATAATACATTCATAAAAACATCAGGTATAGATATTTATGAAATTAGTGAATCCATTTCAATTAAAGAGTGTGAAGAGGATTTACAATTAATTTTTGATAATTATAGATGTGCAGCCTACAACAGGACATTCGATTTTGGGTGGTTAGAATCAAGAGGTTTTTCTATACCTATGAAGTTAATGGATATTATGAGATTTTGTATAAAATCTTTTCCTAATTGTGGAAGTTTTAAATTTCAAAATGTATATAGATTTATAACTAATCAGCCAAATAATTTTATCACTAAATATCTCACTAGATCTTATTATAAATCTAATCATCGAGCGATTGATGATGCTTTTTGTGAAGGAGAACTATTATTTTATTTAATTAAGGAGTTAGGTTTCGTATTAACCTACCAATCTAAGTTGTAATCGCTGAAGAGTAGAAGTATTTTTTTTGCAATCTATATATAGTAAAAAATTTATTTTATCCCAAGTTTACATATTAAATCTATAAATATTAATTAATGAAAGGATAGATAATTGAAATGGCAGGTAATGATTTCAATCCTCAACAAATAGAAAAAAAGTGGCAAGAACGATGGGAAAAGGATAAAATTTTCGAAGTGAAGGAAGATTCCAGAAAAGAAAAATACTACGTACTTGAGATGTATCCGTATCCCAGTGCTGAACTCCATATGGGACACTTACGGAATTATTCAATTGGCGACTCATTTGCACGTTATAAGCGAATGTGCGGGTATAATGTCCTTTACCCTATGGGCTATGATTGTGTTTCCCAATAAGAGAAATACCATAAGAGCTTTGGACTCCCCGCAGAAAACGCGGCAATCGACCACGGTGCTTATCCGGAAGAATGGACGAATTCGAATATTCAGGCTATACAAAAACAACAAAAAAGAATCGGTTTGTCTTATGATTGGACGCGAATGATTTTTAGCCACGATCCTAGCTATTATAAATGGGATCAGTTCTTCTTTCTTCAAATGTATGAAATGGGGCTAGCCTATAGACAAGAGTCCTATGTAAACTGGTGTGCTCAATGTACAACAGTATTAGCTAATGAACAAGTACTAAATGGCAAATGCTGGAGATGTAGCTCTGATGTTGATCAAAAGTTTCTTACTCAATGGTACTTAAAAATACGGGAATATGCTGAAGAACTTTTAGATGGTTTGAATACCGTAGATTGGCCAGAAAAAGTAAAGATAATGCAGCGAAATTGGATTTCGAAATCTGAGGGTACTATGATTCGATTTCCTATAGTTGGGGAAGAGCGTACCGTTGATATCTTTACTACTAGGCCTGATACATTATTTGGAGTTACTTTTATGGTTTTTGCCCCAGAACATCCATGGGTTCGTGAATGGGTAAAAGGAACTGAATATGGAAAAGAATACGAAAAATTCTATCAAGAAGTAATGCATCAAAATACATTTGAGAGGACTGACATTGATGTCGAGAAAAAGGGAATGTTTATTGGAAAATATTGTGTCAATCCATTGACCAAAGAAGAAATCCCTGTTTATATCTCGAATTTTGTTGTTTACGAGTATGGTGCTGGAGCTGTAATGTCTGTTCCTGCGCATGATTCCCGAGACTTCCAATTTGCTGTGAAATATAATCTACCAATAAAAATAGTTATTCAGCCGTTTGATTATGAAATACATGAAAAAAAAATGATTAGAGCATATGAAGGCGATGGAACTTTAGTTAATTCAGACGAGTTTAACGGTATGGAAAACCGCTCTGCCATAAAATCAATTACAAATAAGCTAGAAACAATGAAAATGGGGGAAGATACAATCAATTATAAATTAAGAGATTGGTTAATTTCCAGACAACGCTATTGGGGCTGTCCTATTCCAATTATTTATTGTGATACTTGTGGAATCGTTCCCGTACCTTACGAAGACTTACCTGTGGAGCTACCTAAAGACGTAAAGTTCGCAGGTAAAGGAAATCCTCTTAAAACAAGTGTAA
>JAUWHC010000092.1 GCA_030606095.1 Promethearchaeota archaeon
AAAAACGCTTTTTTATATAACCTTGGAAGCAATCTCATAAAACACAAGTACGGAGAGCCTCCTACAGTTAAAGATCTTCGATATCTTCACGTTAATCCAATTTTACCTTCAGATTTAATATAACACTTCATTGTATATACATCGAAAGATATTTCTTATAGTTTCTTTCATTTTTCACTGGAGCGTCTAGCACCAAACTTGATGATGTAAAGAATTTAGAATTGTTTTGACCTACATTGATAAAAAAATTATATTTAAAAATCCCCTAAAGCATGAGTTGGTTATCTTTTGGTAATCACTTTTCACTTTTTTAGGAGTTTAAATAAATTTTGTCAAATTAATAAATAAGCTTGAAAAAACTAAACATAAATCATCCATTTTGGCTTCAAATAAAAAAAAATAGTTAAATGCAATTCACATAACAAACAAAGTGAGAAAAAATGCCTGGACAGGAAGGTACAGGACCATAAATTGATGCTTTTTATAAGAGTATCACCTATTTTCCTTTCTTTTTTAAAAAGAGTCGTTTAATAAAATATTCTAATATAATTAAATAGAGCTTACAATTTAACAAAATGTATTCTATATAGTTTTATTTCGTTTTTAAATAAAAAAAAAATTAGTTAAATACAATTCACATAACAAACAAAGTGAGAAAAATGCCTGGTCAGGACGGTACAGGACCATAATTAGATGTTTGTTGTAAGAACATCACTTATTTTCCTTTCTTTTTTAAAATGGGTAATTTAAAAAATATTTTAATTTAATATAATTGAAGCGTAAATTAGTTATTTTTGCTACGCTTCAAATTGTAATTCACCATAAACCCCATCGTGACCTGGAATAAACCAATACTTTCCAGATTTAACCTTTTCAATGGCATTACTTAATTCAAAAGGAACTTCTTCAAAAACAGATTCTTTATTCCAAATGTTAAATTCTCCATCGTAGGTGTTAACAACATCTCTATATAAAGACACATTGTATTTGCTATATTCAGACCCACCATAAACTATCGCAATCAAATGTAACAAGGGAATTATATATTGAAAATTTTCAATTACTGGAATTTCTTGATCTTTTAATTCATAAACTCTTGATAAAACACCTTTCGTGAGCATTTTTCCACAGACCGGACAATTAATTAAATTCCGTTTTGGACTGCAAAAATAATCTTTGCCAGAAGAATGACGATCGGAGCGATGCCCATCGTAATAATATTTCCCCTCAGATGGATTAAACTCGTATGTTTTTGTGATCTTTTTCTTCCGGATTGATTCAATAACATTATGATAATCAATTTTATTTAATTCTAATGCAGTTGCTTCTCTTCCAAGTCTATGAAAGTTGAGTGAATGACTATCTGAATTTGAAATTATCGAAAGATTATTTAATTCTGATAATTGTCTAATCATACTAGGATCAGCACTCAATCCTGTTTCAATTGCGTGTATATAATTTATCCCTTGACCTATCGCTTCTTTTAAAGAATTGAAATGTAATTTGCTTCCTAAAATGCCATAAAATGGTGTGAAAATATGGGCAGGAATAACCTCAATCATATCGTCAATATTATTCATTTTTAAAATAAATTTTTCTGCTGAAATATTTAGTACAGGTCTACCATCAATTTTTAAGTTGCCAAAATTAATTATAAATTCATAGATCTCTTTTAATTTATCAAAATTTGGAACTAATACAATGAAGTGAACCTTTTTTATCTGAGAATTTTGCGTCCACATCAATTCTACTTCTGATTGCAAAATAAATTTTACTCGAGGAGTTTTTGGTAAAAAAAAAATACCATTTGAGTATTCGCATAAATTTTCTTGTAATTCTTTTAACCATAAAGGATGGAAACAATCTCCTGTACCAATAATATCTATTCCTTTTATATTACTGTTATGTGCGATCTTATTAATATCTATTTGGGTGCTAGTTCCGCCTGAATATTTACTGTGAATATGGAGATCACAAATTTTTTCCATTCCGTTCAGCCTATCTCGATAAAATCTTATATATTAATAATAAAGAATGTATTTAATTTCCATCATTATTATTGAAATTTTTAGATATTCATAAATTTTGGATAGTTAATTAATATAAAATGTATAGATATTCCTTAAGTCTCTTTAACTAAACGACTTAAATTAAAAATTTATCTTCCAATATCCAAAAAGAGTTAAAGGATTGCAATATTTTTAAATTGAAAATATAACTTTATTAAGTATATTAATTAAAATAATCGTTGAAAAATGGTAAAAGACAGATTACAGCACCCATCCAAGGACATTATAGAAAGCAAGGGAACGATCTTAAGAGGAAAAACTATATGTATGTGTTTAACTGGCTCGGTTGCGGTTATTAACGCTCCAATTATTTGTAGAGAATTAATGCGTTTAGGAGCGGATGTAGTTTCCGTAATGTCAAAAGCAGCTACAGAGTTAATAAAACCAACTTTAATGCATTGGGCTACAGGAAACCCTGTAATTACTCATTTAACTGGATCAGTTGAACATGTTTTTCTAGCAGGTGATAGACCTAATGCCGCTGGTAAAGCTGATTTAATTTTGGTTTGTCCAGCAACAGCAAATTCTATTTCTAAAGTAGCTCTTGGGATAGACGACACCCCGGTAACAACAATAGTTTCAACCGCTTTTGGTTCGTCTATACCTATAGTCGTAGTTCCTGCTATGCATGAAAGCATGTATCATCCCATAATCGAAAAAAATATCTCAGTTTTGAAAAAGTATGGTATTGACGTATTAGGTCCTCGAATATCTGAAGGAAAGGCTAAAATTGCAAAAGTGGATGATATAATCGATAGAGTTATTGATTTATTGATTGCGAAAAAGGATCTTAAAGGAAAGAAAATATTAATCACCGCTGGACCAAGTCGCGAGGCAATAGATAATGTTCGGTATCTATCAAATAAGTCCTCAGGTAGAATGGGTATCGAAATAGCAAAAGAAGCCTCTGCTAGAGGTGCGGATGTATTATTAGTTGCTGGTGAATGTATGGTGAAGATTCCAGAATATATAAAAACAAATCATGTGGAATCGGCAAATGATTTTATAAAAGTCATAAAGGATGAAATTTCAAATAATAATTACGACTTCTTTATTTCAGCAGCTGCAATTAGCGACTATAAGCCTGTGGAACTCATTGAAGGAAAAATCTCGTCAGACAATGTAAAGGAATTAAATGTAAATATGAAATTAACGCCTAAGATATTAGATATAGCAAGAAGGAAAGATTACAAACTTTTTATTATCGCATTTAAAGCGGAGACAAATGTTTCTCGAACTGAGCTAATTGATCGCTCTTATGATAGACTTTTAAAATCTGAGTCAGATTTAATAGTTGCAAATGATGTAGGTCGAGAGGATATAGGGTTCAATAGTAAAGATAATGAGGTATATATAATAAATAAAGAAAAACACATAACTCATATTGAAAAGCATACTAAAAGATATGTAGCCTCTAAAATAATTGATGTAGCCTTAGAAAATTACCGAATCAGAGAAATTTCAAAATAAACTTACTCCTTCTTTTTAAATTTTTTCCCCTAAAGAAAAGATTTAAATACTAATTCAATTTCTGTTCAAAATGATTGACCAAATACATTGAGAAAAATTGATTGAATAGTAAAGAATTAGGACATTCGTTTAATATAAGTTAATGTATTTGTAAATCTATATATAAATGTGTAGATCTTTAAAGTAAAAATAAGAAAAGATGTGATTCAAATTTCCTCTGAGGATGAAGGTAGAATAAAGCAAGGCACAATTGCAGGGTTTATGAGGAAGAGAGGACAACTTGTAGGCTTCTCAATGGGTTATTATAAACATATGCAATACATTTCAGAATTTTTAGACAACAGTTTAGATGCTATTGAAGATTTCCAATGGAATGAAATAAAAGATAAAGATTCAAAAATCCAATTCTCTCTTGATCAAGAATTATCTTTAGAAAATTTATCCATCCTTCAAGAAGCAAAAAAAGATGAGGTGGAACAGTCATTAAATAACGAAGCTAAATACGCATTGATGCAGGAAGTTGGTATAGTTCCTACAATATCTTCTGATGCTGAAGTGTTTGTAGATGTTGATAGAGATAAAGAAGAAGAATCCGGAGAAATTATCGACAAAGAGGAATTAGAGGTTGAGGAAGAAGTAAAAAGGATTGTTGAAGACATGAATGAAATCATCAAACCTGTAGAACCAATTATTGATATCGAACCAATTGTAATAATCCGACTCCGCGAATATGAAGCCGCCGCTTTATTAACTTCTGAATTATCGCAAAAAAATATCATGAGTTACACTTTTGAAATATTTGATAATGGTATGGGAATGACCAGAAGAGATCTAGGTAAGTTTGGTAAATATCTAGCTTCTTCAAAAAGTATAGAATTAAAGCAAACTCGTGGAAGCCAAGGATTTGGCGCTCCAAGTGCGTTTAGTGACGCCCAAAACACGACTGGCAAACCAGTTGTCGCAGTTTCAAAGTCTAAAGATACTATTTATGCTACTGTGTCAGAATTTTTTACAACTTCAAAAAACGAAAAACGATATTTAGTGCGCCCAACGGAGGTTGACAGCCCATTCTTACATGGTACATATATTAAGTTGAATTACTTAAACGTGAAATATGTCAGAGGTTATGTGGATACATATATTAGAGAAACTGCTTTAATGAATCCGCATGTAACTATTATTTTTATCGATCCTTATGGTGAAGAATGGATTTATAGAAGAGTAGTTTCGAATTTTCCTAAACAGCCAAAATATGCAAAACCACACCCCTTATCTACTAATATTGGTGATTTACAAGATCTTTTAATAAAATCAGAAAATCTCACAATTTCAGCTTTTTTACAAGATAATTTTGTTAGGATTAGTTCCAAATTAGCTAAAGAAATTCTGAAGATCGCAGAAAGGAATGTACAGGATAGTTTGTCTTTATTAATTCTAAATAATGGATTTGTAAACAAATTAGAGAAAAAAACTGATACTATTAATTTCCTTAAATTTGAAAAGAGAATATTTGGCCGCTCTACGAAACCAAGAGATAAACTAATCATTTACCAAGTTGATTCTGAAGAATTGAAAGCTAAATATTGGGAACTTATGAAAACATATAACCAATATGATAAAGATTTAGAAAAAATATATAGGGAAATAAAAAAACATAGAGGTCGTATCGATAAATCTGAAACGAAAAAAGATATGAAAAAAATCGAAAAAGAGATTAGTAACTTATTAAAACAAATCGAGAACAATTCACAAAATAAAGAAAAAATAAAAAATGGTTTAGATAGAATTTTCAATACTTCTATAGGGTTAGTAGAAGTTAAAAAATTAAAAAATAGAAGCGAATTTGAAGATTTAGTAAAAGAAGTTCAAATTTCAAAAGTTAAACCCTCTGAGGTAACTAATGTGCAATTCAATTCTCTATTTCATGCATTCAAATCAGTCAAATACATGTCTCCCCCAACAGACACAGCAATCCCTGTAGGTGATGTAGTATTAGAAAATACATTAATAAAAGAAATTGGGTTAAAAATATCTGAAAATATTGATGATTTTGAAGATCCCATAGATGATATAAAAGATTCAATTGAAGTATTACGGGACGAAATAATAAAAGAGAACGCCAGAAATTTTCCCTCCGAAAAGGACGAATCTTTAGATAAAATTGTTGTAAATTCCGAAGAGGTTAAGATTTTTAACTCAAAAATATTAGCTAGTATTGACATTAAAGATCGCTCTGTCGAACCGGAAAAAATTAGACAAACAATCCAAAAAAATTTGATATCGTCTGAAGAAGTGCTAAAAGATTCATATCAAGAAATATTTGAATATTTTATTGAAAGTTACACTAAGGACGACGATTTTATTTCTGCAGAAACAAGAGCTCCAACAAGTGGTAAGGGCTTAGCATATGCTGTTGAAGCTGTTATGGCTTACTGTAACGATCCTAAAAAACTTGATACACCCAAGCGTTCTAGAGATGTTCTATCAAGATTTATTAATAGAACGCCAAAATTAAGAGATTCCGCGGATTGTGCAATTACGAAAGCCGTTCAATCAGTTAATTGGAAGAATTACAAATTAGAAACATACGATAATAATTTACCTAAAGGCCCAATAAAGTTATTAATTAATATTTCTGGCCCTTATGTTCATTTGATGTTTAAGAGCCAGAGTAAAAATGCTTTGGCTGACGACGACGAACTTTTAAAAGAAATTAAATATTGTCTCGAAGCTATTGGAAGAAGATTGAGAATATACCTTAATAGAAAAGCGAATATTCGAAAAATCGAAAAAAGAGCAGGTTTAATTGAAAAATACATTCCATTATTCGTCCAAAGCCTCTATAACATCGCTATACAGGGTGATGGAAAATATAAAGATAAACTTTCAAAAACAGAATTAGAAACGTTAATGAAAGATGCTATAGGAGTAAAAAAAATACCTAGCGTTTCTAAAGAGATAGGGCCAACAATTAAAAAGGAAGAAATCGAAAAAGAAAAACAGAAGAAAATAGTTGTTGAATGGGAGAAACCAATTGATAAGAAAGAATATATCCCCGAGAAGGCAGAACCAAGAAAAGAATTTCTTTCAGAAAGAACTCTTAGGAACTGGACCGTTAATGAACTCAAAGAATATTGTATAGAAAATGATATCTTAATAACCAATTCTTCAACTATAAGAAAATCAGAAATTATTAAAAAAATTCAAGAATTTTATACAAGAGAAAAGCCGGAAGTAATAACGCCTTCAGTAAGGGAAAGAAAAGAGCCTATAAAACTCAAACCTGTCGTTACAAGCGTCGTAACAGAAAAAAGAAAACAATTGCGGTTAGTCGGGGGTGAAAAGACGACTCAACCTATCACTATAAAGAAACCCATAGTTCGTGCTCCAGAGCTTAAACCTGAACTTACTCAAACTGAATTACCAATAATTACAACAGAGAAAATACTGGACGCTTTATCTGATGAATGGCAACCGATTACTTCTTTAATTTTTAAAATGAAAATAAAAGAAATGATGGATGCACGCTTCTTACAAATAAAATTAAAGGAATTAGAGCGTAAAAATAGTATTGATGTCGCTACTATAAAAAATAAAAAAAATTGGAAGTTAAAATGAAGTGATTTAAGTGTCAAGTAAGATAAAACAGGAAAAATGGGATATAGGGGCAGCAAAAAAATTATTACAAGAAATCTTAAAAAAAGGTATTGAAGATGAAAAAAAACAAATCAAGTTGCCTGAACATACAGTTAAAATTGATGAATTGGATAGGGAATTAACCTTAGATCGGATAAATAATTTAACAGATTCCCTTATTGAAATGATTTATGAAACAGGAAGACCCGCCATTCGCTTACCTTCAAGAACGAGTACAAATATTATTTGGGACGAAAAAAATGATTTATTGCTGTTAGGACGACAAATAATGGAAAAACAATTTCATTCGCTTGCTAGCGTTGCTGATATTACTAGATTGATGAAGGTGCTTGAAAAAATTAACGAATTACTACTTAAAGACCTTCACGCTACAAAAAGAGAAATCTTTTATTCAGCAGTTCAATTGTTTAAGGATCAAAAAAATAGTGATAAATGTATTGAAGATGTCGCTACAATGCTCTATACAACGAGGAATTCAACACATATTGTTGCTTCAGCCAAAGGATCATGTATAGGACGCCTTCGAATAAGGGATAAAAATGATATTATAGATTTGGAAGGATTAGGGAGTGGAGGTTGGACGATTAGTCCCATGCTTGATAATATTGAAATAATTGAATCCGATGCGGAATTTGTTTTGGTTTTAGAAAAAGATGCCGCGATGATAAGATTAGCAGAGGCTAGATTTTGGAGAAAATACCCATGTATAATTTTGACAGCGAAGGGAGCTGCTGACATCGCTACCCGAATGTTCTTAAAGAGAATCAGTAAGGAACTCAAATTACCTGTCTTTTCGTTAGTTGATTCGGACCCCTACGGGCATTATATTCATAGCGTTTATTTACGAGGGTCTAAACGATTAAGTTACGAGTCGCCATTTTTAGCCACTCCTGATATAAAACTCCTAGGTGTACTCACCAGAGATCTGGAAAAATATAAAATTCCAAATGATTGTAGAATTCCAATGAATCAAACAGATATCAAAAGGACTAAGGAGTTGTTAAATGAAGGTTTTGTTAAAAAAAATAAAGAGTGGGAAACAGA
>JAUWHC010000077.1 GCA_030606095.1 Promethearchaeota archaeon
ATGCGTGCTTAATGTCATTGCATCCGCCCCTTCATTTAAAGGGTCTTGAAAGTAACCCGAACCAATCAATCCTGCCACATGAGCAGCGTCATAACCTACATTAGCGTCCACTTCCTTTGCTACATCACTAAGCTCCTTGACGGGGTGGGGAAAAAGAAACACTGAACCACCAAATAAAACCATTTCGGGTTTAACTTCCCTTATTATTTTTGAAGTTGCATCAGGATCTATGTTCATCTCGTTGTTATCAAAAGCCATGTATTCAATATTCAACCCTCGCACGGTTCCCGCAGTTCCATAAATTGCCATCCCACTCTTTGTGAATTTGGGTGCGTGAGAGATGTGCCCCCCCTTTGGAATTGGCATTATTAACATTTTACCATTATTTTCTGATGTAAATGCGTTATACATTGCTAAGTTAGCGACAACGCCAGATATAGGCCTAACATCGGCATGAACACATTTAAAATATTCCTTTGCAAGTTCCATACAAATGTCCTCAATCATATCGATATATTTGCAACCTGCGTAAACACGCTGTCCAACCCACCCCTCTGCGTATCTATGAGAAAAATCAGAATTACAAGCCTCATCTACGGCATGACTTGTGATATTTTCGGAAGCTATGAGTGGGATTGCATTTTGGAAGAACTCGCCATGATTAATTAATATATTTCTAATTTCTTCGATCTTCTTTTTCAAATTTTATCAAATCTTTTTTTTGGAATTATAAAGTTCTTATTGCATTATAATAAAATGCAAATAATTTTAAATCTTACGACAAATTTCTAAGAATTTTATCTATATGTTTGAAATTTGGATTATATTACCATTAGATTTATCAAAAACATATTAAGAAAATTAAGATAAACAAAAAGAAAAAATAAATCTATTTATTTTCTGTTACTTGTTTAGAAGGCAGCTCTGCGAGATTTCTTAGCCAAATAATAACGACAGAAGCCACAATACAATATACATAGAGTTGCTAATAAATCGCATTTCAAATATTTCGCCTTTTTAAATCTGAATTTGTTTTATAATCAATCAAAAGTAATCATAACAAGGAATAATTTTTAACCTAAATTTTAACTTAATCTTTCGATTGTTCGAGGATTAATCGAGCTTCAAATAGATTTAGTTTTTTACCCGCTTTTTGTTTCTCCAACGCAATTGCTAATTTCTCTCGCTTTAACTTTTCAAGAACATCGTTTCTTCTTGTTCCCTTTCTATACGGCGTTTTTGACCTACTCTGAGAGGTGTTATATGGTCGTTTTCCTTTTGATATTTTTTTTCTTTTGTTCATAACTCGCAAAAATTGTTCGTGGTATGCATCTGCTGCTTTTTTATTTTCGATCAACTCTTCTTCAAGGGATTTCTTTTTCTCTCTTAATTCGTTAATTTTTTCATAGGCTTCATGCATTTTGGCATGGTAACTTTGAGATTTATTAGACCATTTACTTAATTGCTCATAAATCTTATTTAAATTAATTTTAACAATTTGGATTCTACGCTCAATTCTAAAGTAATCACTGTTCTGTTGCGAATCCAAGAAGTCATGTTTAATTTTAACTAATTCTCTAATTTTGTCAACAATTGCATTTTCTTCAACAATCTCTAAATTTTCAATCTCAATTCTTCTTTCTAAATTGTCGATTTTCTTATCGATTTGTTTAATAGAGATAAATTTCTTTGTATCTTTTCCTTTTTTGCTTGTTTTCAGAATAGCTTTTCCTTCATCGATGAATTTATCTAGTAATTGCTTATATTCTATTTTTTTGTCTTTTAATTTCTTTACCTTATCGTTCCAATAATCTCGCTTTTTCTTATAATCATCTTTCACAACTTTTAAGTAGCCCTCGATTTCACCGTCAATTTCTTGTAATTCGGTAATAAATTTTTTAGTTTTTTTGTTTAAATCATCTCGTTTTTGCCTAAATTCTTCTATTTGAATTTGAAGTTCTTTAAAAGAGATTTTTGAAATTTGAGCTGTATTTTTGTTGGCACTACTCATAAAATCATTAACGAGTATTTATAAAAAAGGTTGATTATATCAATTATGCATATATAATATATTTTTTGCAAAAACTCATTTAAATTATTAAAAACGTTATAAAAAAATTACATTTTTGTAAAATTTATACAGCGAAATTATTAAAACAATTTAGGTATTATTGAAAAAACTCGGGTTTTGGAAAAGAGATTAATTATGACCGAAGAGATAATAAAAGAAAACGATTTAATTTACCTAACTCTTGATGAACGAAGAAAGTGGTTGGTTAAGGTAAATTCTGGGGGAGAATTTCATACACATAAAGGGATCGTAAAGTTTGACGATCTAATAGGAAAATCATTTGGTTCAGTAATCTTTTCTCGACCTTATGAAACTCAAGGATATAAATTCTACGTTTTTAAACCTTTACCTTCTGATTATGTAACTTACATGAGCCGTAAAACTCAAATTATTTATCCGGAAGACGCAGGATTAATTTTAATATATACAGGGATTGGCCCTGGCAGTACGGTTGTTGAAGCAGGGTGTGGTTCGGGAGCATTAACATGTATTTTAGGAAATTATGTGAGACCCGAGGGACATATATTCTCGTACGATATCAGAGAAAAAAGTCTAAAACGAGCTCAAAGGAATGTTATTAACGCAAAATTACAAGATTTTGTCTCAATTCAATTCGGAGATATTGTAAATGATGACTTAGAACATAACGATGTAGACTCAGTAGTTTTAGATATGCCACAACCTTGGAAGGCTGTTGAAAAAATTAGAAGTTATCTTAAATTTAGTGGAACCTTTGTATCGTTTTCGCCAGCGATAGAGCAAGTAAAAAAAACAGCTTTTGCTCTACAAAAAAATGGATTCTATGAAATAAATACATATGAATTAATAAAAAGGAAATTTCAAGTGAAAGAGAACGCAACTCATCCCGAAGTTCGTTCGATTGGGCATACAGGTTATATGACCTTTGCAAGAAAAATCAATGATGTTAGAAATCCATATCGAGAAAAGAAACCAAAGCAGAACGAGTTTGTCGAATTGAATGGAATGCCCTTACGAGGTTGATTAATAATCGTAATCGATAACAAAAATTTTACTTAACCTTTTTTGTTAAAAATAGATAAGCGAAATGGAAAAGTTATCCCACCAGTGAGCAAATTAAAATAATTAAAATCCTTTTAATTTAACGCCGGTTTGCATCTCTTTCTTTTTCTTATACCTCTGCGTTTTAAAGAAATGTTTCTTTTTCTCAGGTAAAATATCAATGTATTTCCTTAAAACATCTTCAACAAAAGCTTTAGTTGCTTTATTTGATATCTGGTTTGGATTAGATAAATATGCTAGAATATCTTTATTTTTAGAGTCATCCGAAAGTCCTAAATTTTTTATTGGAATATGAAAAGAATGAGTAAACCAGCCTGTACTTTTTTCATCGTGAGCAATTATTTTTAAAATATTTACTTCTTCTTTTTTAATTTTGAAATCAATTAAGTTCTTGCCGGGACGTACAATTATTGTAGCGTAAATTGGAATATTATTTTTGGGATCGTGTATTTTTTTAAAAAATTCCTTTAACTTGTCATTCATTTTGATTCAAAACGATAAAAAGTGCTTAGTTATAAATAGCTTAAATTAAGATAATTAATTAAATTTATTATTAAAAAGAAAGAAAAAGGAGAAGAAATCGTGACGGTTGTATTAGAAACGTTTGAAATTAAAACAAAAGCTTATTGCGATGTAGTAAATATTACCCCTCAAGTTCAAAGTGCGGTTGAGAGAAGTGGATTGAAAGATGGCATCATAAATGTGCATATTGCCGGATCTACTGGAGCAATTTCCACGACTGAATATGAACCAGGAATTGTTAAGCATGATATTAAGGATCTACTTGAAAAACTAATTCCATACGATAAAAATTATGCACATCATAAAACATGGCACGATCATAACGGAGCCGGTCATTTAAGGAGTTTTCTCCTTAAAACATCTCAAACATTTCCATTCAAAAACGAGGAATTAATCTTAGGGAGCTGGCAAAATGTAATTTTCGTTGAAAATGACGAAAAACCTAGGCATAGAGAAATTTACTGTTCTATTATAGGAGAATAATTGTGAAATAATAAAAGTAAAAAAAAATTAATTCTTTTGGTTCATATTATTGAATTCGTGCACTAATACATCATATACTTCTCGATGGCGAATATTTTCGAATTTATCTATCATCTTTAAGATAGTTTTATGACCATCTTGTATCATGCTTTTAAACATAGGAATCTTTCGTACTACGTTCTCAAATCTATTTTTCTGATTTATTTGGTAATTTAAAAATTCCAAAAATTGGTTTTCCTCTTCGTTCAATTCAATCCACTTTTATAAATTACTATTTAACGAAATTAAAATAGTTCTCATTATAAAATGAAAGTATCATGTATGTATTTTTCAAGTAACATTAGAAATTTGAGATATTGGGAAGCAAAATAGAAAAAGACCATAAGATTAAAAATAATGAATTTCACTTACTATTAAAAAATTTCATTATAATCTTCGTTTAAAAAAGGTTTTATCGTAATTTTTTTTTAATAAGTGTTTACAATAAATATAAGTATTGGTTCACAATAATGGAACGATTTATTAAGGTAATTATAGCTGGTTTGGATAACGCAGGTAAAACATCGATATTAACTGCGTTAAATAAGAAATATGACTTTCATAAAGACATAATTTCCCTTACACCAACGATTCGAGTTGAATATCAAGCAACCGAATTTCTAAAAAACAAAATTGTTTTTTGGGATATGGGCGGGCAAGAGCAATATAGAAAGTTATATCAAGAGAAGCAAGAGCTTTATTTTGCGGATACTGATTTGCTTGTATATATCATTGACATTCAAGATACAAAAAGAATTGGAACTTCTCTCGCTTATTTAGATATGATTTTGCATAATTTCAAGAAGCATAAAATGGACGTTCCTTTAATAATTAGCTTTCATAAATTCGATCCCGAATTTCGTGGAAACGATGAAATGGTCGATCAGATTGAAGAATTAAGAGAAAATATCATGAAAAAAAATCCCTTATTTAAAATCTTATTCCAACAGACATCAATTTACGATATAATTTCAATAGTTCAACTTATTTCCTATGGGTTTTCAGTATTTGATGAAAAATTCTTTGAAATTTCTGAGCTTTTAGAAAAGTATATCAAGGAATTCGACAGTAAATCGTTAATAGTATTCGATAAAAACGGTATTATTATAAGTGAGTTCTACAACGATATTATAGAACCAGAGATATACATTGAGCTTCTCGAATCGATTAAGGAACACCTCTTTTTACTTAAAAGAATGCAAGAAGAATCCTATGAGGCTGATTCCACCTTTTCCACAATTGGAAATGAATTAATATCATATCTACATCGAATAAAACTCAAAGAAGAATCGTTATTTGTCTCGGTTGTTATGAAAGAAAAATTAAAAGAAAAGTTTTTAGAAAAAGTTTCAGATTTCATTTCTGATTTAACAGAGCTTTTAAAACCTTTACTAATTTAATTACAGATTTCCATAAAATCTACATCAAAAAGTAGATGTGGGGGATCAAAAATTAATCGATATCTGGAAGCTCTCGAGCTTTATCAATTAGTTTATTATTTTTCTTCTGATGATTTTTGATAATGGTTACCTCTAAAGACATCAAATTTTAAAATCCTTAATATCTAATAAAAATAGAATATTAACTTTAATAAATAATTTAAAAAATATTTTTTAATTCATAAATGCCAGATTTTATAGTAACTCCATGGGAAGTTAGTGGTGAAGTAGATTATGATCTGCTAATTCAAGAGTTTGGAATAGAAGCTATTGATGAAAAATTGTTGTTCAATCTAAAGGAGATTACAAAGGAGATTCATCCATATCTAAGAAGAAAGATTTTCTTTGCTCATAGAGATTTTAAATGGATTCTTCAGGAATATAAAAAAGGAAATCCGTTTTACCTTTATACTGGAAGAGGTCCTTCAGGTAATATCCATTTAGGACATTTGTTACCTTGGATTTTTACGAAATGGATTCAAGAAAAATTTAATGTGGACTTATGGTTCCAATTAACTGATGATGAGAAGTTTTTATTTAACCAATCCATTACATTAGAAGAAACTCATAATTTTGGATATGATAATGCACTAGATGTTATTGCCTTGGGATTTAATCCAAAGAAAACATATATCTTTTCTGATATTGATCTCGGTAATACCTTTTACAGAAATGCTTTAAAAATTGCTAAAAAAATAACCTACTCTACAATCAAAGCAACGTTTGGGTTAGATAATAGTGCAAACATAGGTCAAATATTTTATACAAGTATTCAAACAGTTCCCGCCATCCTTAAAAGTCTAATTGAAGAGAAAAATGTTCCGTGTTTAATCCCTCATGCTGTAGATCAAGATCCTCATTTTCGGTTATCGAGAGACGTATTACCTAAACTTGGTTATTACAAACCCGCCTCTATTCAATGCGTATTTCTTCCGAGTCTCCAGGAAAGTGGTAAAATGTCAGCATCAGTTGAAAATACTGCAATCTTCACAAAAGACGAACCAGATGTTGTAAAAAGAAAGGTAAACAATGCATTCACCGGAGGACAAGCAAATGCAAAATTACAAAGAGAATTAGGGGGAAATCCTTCAGTCTGTTCGGTTTATAAATATCATTTTATGCTTTTTACTTTGGATGATAATGAAATTAAAAAGATTCAATCAAAATGCATTGGAGGAGAGTTACTTTGTGGAGAATGTAAAAAAGATTTAATACAAAAAATCAATAAATTCCTTAGTGAGCACCAAAAACAGAGAGAAAAGGCAAAAGATGTTTTAGAAGATTATTTACTTAAAGAAAAAGTGGATTTGAAATCTTTAATAAATGAAAAAAAAAGAAAATGGAACTACTAAATACTAATGGGAACTATACTTAAAGAACTATTTAAGTGCTCGAATTATATTTTAAACACTCTTTGCGTTTTTAACTCCTTTTTGTTAGTAGAATATGAATTTAACTAAGTGGATAAAACCGCTAAGTATATTAAATCTATATTTTACTCTTTTATTGTTATGACAGCGAAAGATTCTAAATCTGAAGATGAGTGGAAACAAAAATTAACTAAAGAAGAATATCACGTGTTAAGGTTAAAAAGAACCGAACGACCATTCTCAGGAAAATATTGGAAAAACCGCGAAAAAGGCGTTTATTATTGCGCTGGGTGTGGGATTCCTCTATTTGATTCTAACGCCCAGTTCGAATCTGGTTGCGGTTGGCCTAGCTTTTCAGCTCCTATAAGCGATAAAGACGTCGATATACAGTCAGATCTCCGTTTAGGCATGAAAAGAGAAGAAGTATTATGCAATAAATGTGGAGGTCATTTGGGGCATGTATTTGACGATGGTCCTAAACCAACAAGCTTACGATATTGTATTAATTCAATTTCTTTAGATTTTAAACCAGAAGATAAAAAAGATTTGATAAAATAATCTTTACTTTAACTATAGAATAATAATTGTTAAATTTTTACATACTCTATAGTCTTAAAATTGAATACTTGAACGAGGGCGGTATTCTTTTAGAACCATGTTAGAAATAGTCTTCGTTACGTATTCTTTCTCATTTAACACCCTAATAAAATGATGGACATCTTCTGCTTCTTTAAAACGGCAGATTAAAGCTGCGGATTGCTCCCCGGTAGTATGAAAGACAGAACAAACCTCCGGTATTTTTGCAATTTGGTCCAAAATTTCAGCCGTGTGTTTACCATCAATTTGTATTCTTATTAAAAATGTTAACTTATAACCGAGCTTTTCGTTGTTGAGTTTAAGAGTATAACCCTCTATTATACCATTCTTTTCGAGTTTCGCTATTCTATTATGAATGGTACCGATAGAGATGTTTAACTTATCTTGAATAACTCGATAAGATGTTTTAGCGTTTTCTTGCAAGATTTTTAAGATTTCCTTGTCGATATCGTCCAAGATCTTTTCTTTTTTCATTTTTAAACTAAACCAAAAAGAGTGATATATTTTTTAAAATTGTTCAACAATTCAATATTTATTGTAAAATTTATATTACAACAATTCAATATTTATTGTAAAATTTATAATTTTTGTTATTAAAGTGTTTTACATTTAAATGATCTCCAAATCATAAAATTATTATTGAATTCTTCTTATATTTTTATATATTAAAAATAAAAAAAAAACATAAGATCATGTCTGTACCAATAATAATATTAAAATAATGAACTGAGGAAACTAAAGAGAAAGAAGCTCGAATGCAAAACATAAATGCGATTATAGCAATTACCGAATCCGTAAAATCTACACTTGGACCAAAAGGTATGAATAAAATGCTTGTAGATTCTGTAGGAGACGTAACGATAACAAACGATGGCGCCGAAATATTGAAGAAGCTTGATATTGATAATGTTGCTGCGAATATGATGGTAAATATAGCCAAATCGATTGATGATGATATCGGTGATGGCACTACTACAGCTGTCATCTTCTCAGCTGCTTTATTGGGAAACGCTCTAGAATTAATTGAACAAGGCATACATCCAAAACCTATTACTCATGGATTCCGCATGGCAGCAAAGAAATCTTTAGAAATTATAAACGAGATCGCTGTTAAAATATCTCAAGACGATGATAAAATTCTTACTAATATCGCTAAAACTGCTATGAATGCTAAAGATATTGTAGGGGTAAAAGATCATTTTTCAGAATTAACTTTACAAGCTATAAAGCACATAAAGGGAGATGCCAAAGATACTTATTCGAAAGTAGGGAATGTAAAAATAGTTAAAGTGCCCGGAAAATCGCTTCAGGAATCAGAGTTAATAAATGGAGTCTACATTGAGAAAGAACGAGTCAATCCCGCCATGCCTGAAGTAGTAAAAAACGCGAAAATAGCTGTTATTAAAAGAAAATTAGATGTTGTTAAAACAGAATTCGATTCCCAAATTAGAATATCTAACCCC
>JAUWHC010000047.1 GCA_030606095.1 Promethearchaeota archaeon
TAAAAGGTGAGAAAACAAGGAATGTTTTCCAATTTACATTTTCAACATCTCGAGGTTTTGGATTCCCTATCTATTTTGGACCAGAATTTTATGGATATTTATTAACAATTGGAAAAATATTAGAACCATTGTTTAGGTGGTGTCATACTGTATGTCATAGAGCTAATCAAGCAATTTTTCTTGTGGGTAAACGATACGGCATTAAAAGGCATCATCCTGGTGAATTTGAATCTGTTATAATTTCAGAATATGAAAATAATAAGTTTAAAGGAATAGATACTCTCTTGCACGGTTATTTCACACATGATCCTAAAAAGTTAGGTGTACATTCCAGTTTAGAAGAAACTCTTGAAGCAATTACTTTTTCATATACTATAGGGGACCATGCAATGAGTATTGAGACTAAAACTCAAAAACAAACAATAAGCATTCCTTTAATAACGCACGATTATATCGTAAAAAAATACAATGTAGATTTCTATATCTACATAAAGAAGTTAATATCAATAAAGAAGTTGCTAATTGAAAAGATTTTAATAAATAAAAAACAAAGAAAAGAATTGATTAATAAATTAAAAAGAAAAGATAGATTTAAATTTAGAATCGATCAATCTAAAACCTTTTCGATTCCTAGTTTGAAACGATCTCAAAAATTTTCAAAAATTGAAGAATTTACTCTCCATATTCGACTTATGGAAAAAATTATGAGAATGTTATGGACAACACCATTATATACTCATACTATCCATAATATTTCAAATAATGAAATTGATCTCCAAGAGGTCAAGGAAAATAATAATTTAACTGAATTTGATAACGCCTCTATTTATTCAATATTTTTACTTTGTATAACACATTTCGAGAAAAAAAACTCATTTTCTTTTAAAGAAAAGGAAATTATAGGTGAGTTGGTGAAATTAAGAGATAATATGGGAACTATGTGGCTTTATTTTAAGGAACAACAATTTAATCTTGCCTTAAAAAAATTAAATGAGCTTTCTACTTTATCGTTAGAGAACTCAAATTATAATAGAATTGTAAATGAATGCTTAGATAATCTTATACCTATTTTTTCAATTTATGAAATTTTCAATAGACCTCTATCAGAATCAGTATATCCTGAATCAATCCCACAAACTAAGCGATTAGGAGCATACTTAGCAAGGTTTCTAACTTCAAGATATAATCTATTTGGTGTGAACTTAATGAATCTCTTTAATAAATTAGCATTTTATAACTGGAGTTACTTTATTTTAAAAAAAAAATTGAATCGAACTCGCTTTTTCAATTTAATATTAAATCTTCCTATTTGGAAACATATTCCGCTTAATGTTAAAAAGAGAATTTTAAATCAAAGTGTTTAATTAAAGAAATCAGTTTATTTAAAATTCAAGAAAACCAGGATCGTCAAAGATATCTTCAATTTTCTTTTCTTTTTTTATATCACTCTCATCATGTTCTGAAAATAAAGATTCTTCGTCTGTTCTAATTCCTTTTTCCAATTCAAGCGTGTCTAATTGAAGTAGAGCATCTCTTTCACGCCTTTTGTATTCTTCAGCTTTTAATTTCCATTTATTTACTTCATCAAAATCTACTTTATCTTCGTCTTCTAAAGCTAGAGCTACTTTAAGTTTACAAATATCCGATAAAATTGAGTAGGATAATGCAATTTCTCCCCATTCGTTATCTTTTATTAGTTTTCCAATACGCTTCTCTAATCTCTGAAGTTCTTGATCAGCATAGTAAATATCGATAAAATCTCCAAAAGCATCAACAGGTTCTGATATGGAATTAACCAGAACTTCCTTTGTTAAACCGCAATGACCACATTTCACTGTAGCTATAACGCTCTTTCGTATGTTTTCTACTTTTATTGATTTTTCCCCACAATCCAAGGTAAATGGGAAAACCATAATTACCTATTTGGGCAAGTAAAAATTTTGGGGACTGTTTTGACTCTTTTATAAGATTGTTGCTTTCTTTTTCTTCTTCCCATCGAAGTTCAAACTCAAAATAATTGTATATTATTTGATAAATTTCTTAATCAATAATAAGAAATCAAAACTAAAAAATTTTCGCTTTTTAAATTGTAGAATAGAGGAAACCGAAAGATTTTTTAGGAATGATTAATTAATTCAATTACTCTTTTTAACTGAAATTAATTATTCATTTTAAATATAACAAGTGGATTTTAGGTATGGAACATACGGGTTTGTCGATGGATTACGATAAGAACTTGATAGAGACAGTTCTTGACGACATTGATATGAGATATATCATTTTGTTTTTATATATCATCAGAAATGATTTATTCAAGGATTTAAGTAATCCAGAACTCATAGAATCATATGAGAGGATCTTAATATTAGATGAGATATATAAAGAAAATATTTTAACCTTTTGGGATAAAGAATTTATTGAAATTGCTATTGATTTAGGTTTAATTAAAAATATACGAAGTATAAAAGAATTTGAACAAAAAGACGGAGATTTTATAATCCGGTTAGGAGAAGAGACAGTAACGATAGAAAATAATATAATTTCAGTGCCAGATCATACATTATTTTTACTAATAAATAAAAAATTTAAGTTTCTAACCCGGCGGAATTTTAATCTGGCTTTAAATAAATTAAAAGGAGTTAGATGCGAAAGAGGGAACATTATCCACCCATTTGTTTTTGAAATAGGGGACCATGATTTTAGAATATCAGATGATCTTTATTATATTTTAGACCAGTATGGAAATATTTTTCATGCTATTAAAATTGAGATTACAATCGAAGGGTTTTACCAAAGATTTTTGGAGATAAAAGACAAAATTGATGAATTTATTGAAATTTTTGAGCCTAAATTGAAAAATAAAATCGTTTTAAAAAAAATAATCAAAGCTATTGAAGAAAATAAAGATATTATCCATTATCTTAAAGATAAGAAAGTAGAGCTTCCAGATAAATTTAATTACGATGGAATTGATAAAGAAAATCCAATCTTTAAAAATTGGAATTCTAATTTATTATCTTTATTAAACTATAGATTTCAGATGCAAAAAATTGAAACTAAATTATTAGAAATTAAGATATATTATTCAGGAAAAGGTAAAAGGTACAATTATCTTGAATTCATCGAGAAAGTGTCTTTTAACGAAGATAACATTGTAAATAATATTGAAAACGCTTTAATCGATCTTAGAGAAGATTTGGTAAAAATTAATAGTAAGATTATAAAATTTACAAAGAAAGAATTAAAATTATTAAATTTAGATTATGAAAGGTACATTATAACCAGTAGTGATGACTAAAAATGAAATGTTCTGCATGTAATGTTGAAATGGAACCCCTAATTACAGGGATTTTTCAATGCCCACAATGTAAGAAAATCATTAAGGAAAAGAGTATAGAGGTAGAAAAAGAAGAAGAAGAATCCATTATAGGAGCTTTTATTGATGGAGAGTGGTTTCATAAAAATGTTTCGCTTAATAAAACTTACGAGATCGCGGAGTCTGGAATAATCCTCTCAAAAACTGATACCCGTTTATTCGCTGTCTTGATTTGCCATAGTGCCTACTTAAAGAATGAGAAATACGTAAGACTTTCTTGGTGGAAAAGTTATCAACATGCTGGGATGTTTAAGATTTATGATAAGGATGTTCTGAAGAATGTTATTATCGCATTAGAAAGAATTAATGACTCTTTCGACGAGATATGGACTTGGAAAGGGAAGTTTGGAAAACGAGAACCTAAAACAAAAGAAACCTTAGAAAAAGAAAAAAACTTAGACATTATCAAATATAGAATTATTGAAAACGCAACATGCCCAAAATGTCAAAAAAAAATGAAAAAAATGAAATCTCATTATGAATGCCAACATTGTGGTGAAATCGTCGTATTAGAAGGGTATAACCAACCAATCTTTAATATAATTTCTAAAGATCTCGATTTAAGTTTTCAAGCTAATTTACCCATAAATTATTATTTACCTGTAAGCGGTATTACAGTAAAGTGGTTAATGGGAGAATGGAAAGCTTTGGCAGTTATTCATTCTAAAGATAATCCAAATAAAAAATGGTTAAGATTTTATTGGTGGATGCGAGACCTAAGCAATATTTTAAAATATGGAAAAAGCGAAATGGGAGGAGGAACACAAATGGGTTGGAAAGCCCAAAGAGGAGTAAGTTCTCCGAACCTTTACGATAAAAAGCTTATAAGTCCATTAGTTGACGCCTTAAAGAAAATAGTAGTAGAATTAAATTGGTAAATAATAAAAGAATTATAATCTATAGTGAAAATAATGGCAGAAATTCAAGATCCTACTTGGAAAGAATTACTTGAGCAATTTAAAAAAGGGTTAGAAAAAGCAATCGATGAATTGGAAAAAAGAGATGCGGAAAACATCCCAGGAGCAAAAGAAGCTCTAATACAAAGACTGAATAATATGGCGCTCCACTTTCCAAAGAATAATGGTGATATTTTTGTAAAATCAATAAATGATAAAATTCAAAACGCATTTTTTCCAAATACAAAAAATTTTTCTGAAGCTTTTGATAAAATATTAAAGTCTAGAACTCATGAACAAGATTTTATTATAAATGAGTTATTAAATGGATTTGTAACGTCAAAAGCGAAAGCAATCGCTTCAGGAACACAAGGACCCATAATAAATAGGATGGTTGAAGCCTTTAGTAAAAGAAATGACTTTCATATTATAGATCATCAATTTTATGCTATGTTTGGCGATCCGAATAAACCTCGTCATTACATTAAAAACCAACTTGAAGAACTTGTTAAAATGTTTGGTTTGGTTTCAAAAGAGTTAGTTGTCAAAAAGGATGTTAGAAGAAGTGAAGAGAAGGTTTACACTTTTTACACATTTCCTGATGATATTATTGAAATCCTTGAAGAAAAATATTTAATAATTGATGAGGAATTAGGTTATACTTATGTGTCTGATGCCTTCGACAGAAATGTTTTTATATGTATGTTTTTAGCTAATGTTTCAATAAATAGAGACGATATTGAGAAGATTGGGGGCTCTTATACAATAAACGGTATCTCTGCTATATTTGCTTTAATTCTATTATTAAGTTTTATGCCAAAATTATCTGTTGATGAAACAAACCCCATTCTCAACGATCCTAATTTTGACACAGATAATATGAGTGTCATTCCAAAATCGTGGATGATGAGGCAAGTCTTAGAACCTCTTTTTGAACCATTAATAAAAATTATTGCTTATAGGTTAGGAGGAGGTTTATGGTTAACCAAAATAATAGACTCTGAAATTAATAAAAAAATAATAAATCAAATACGTTTCTTGTTGAAAGATGTAAACAAGTGGATTCTCGGAGAGTTAGTGCGTGTAGAAATACCAATTTTCGTGGAGATCGCTAATATATTCACAGAAATAGTAGTAGGATACGATGAAAGTTAATATAATTAAAAAAAAGAGTGAAAACTATGAGTTACAAAAAAAAATCTACTAGAATGGTAAAATCTGGTAGAAAAAGGGAGAAGTGGACTGATATTCTACCTAGATATTTAACTTTTATAAGTCATATGCGCCCAATTCTTAGAGAAACAAGGAGAAAAATTATCAATTTAGACGCTGACTTACTACTAGATGTTGAAATCCTGGATAAAATTCGCCAAGAAGAAGAAAAAAGAAATATCCGAAAAGTAAGAGCGTTATCAGAATTTTATTCGATGTATAGATCAAATGTTTATGATATAATTAAAGATTTTATTTTGAAGTATCGGGAAAGCATTCCAATAATTGATATAAAAGATTATATTATTGAATTTTTATATGAATCCATTGGTGCATTGAATGTTTTACGGCATATTACCAACCCAGACGAATCGAATTTAGAAAAAACATTTTTATATGTTTTAACGAAGTTCATAGAAGAAAGATTATTTTCGCGAGGAAGAAATATAATAATTATTTATAATAAATTACTAGAATACTCTTCGGATTTATATGAGTGCCAACGACATATACTCCAACCTCATACTTATTACAGGGAAAAATTAGAAAGATCAGATTTTTTTGAAATTCCTGGTATGTCTCCAAAAGTTTATCGTTTAATCAATAATATAACTTCTCTTTACAATTTAGATCCAAATTTTGGAGAATTCCCTGAAAGAGAAAATCAAGAACTTCCTATGATTTTAAAAACTGAAGTTTTTAACCCATATATAGATTCAATCGCTAATGCAGAGGAAGAAGCTATAAATAAAATTGCCGAACGCATAGGACTCCGTGTTATTGACGAAATCTTCCTTGCACCAAAAGAAGATTTAATAGATATAATGTCAGAAAATAATTTCATACGTGAGAATAAGCAATCCGATGGAAAAATAAGATTATTACCACAATTGAGCAATGAAACGTTATACTTGTATTATTTAGCGTTAGCTTCACAAAGAAGAGGATTTTTATCAAAAGAATTTATAAATTGGATTTCAATGAATTTTGCCTTTCTAATTTACATGGGAATTTTAAAATGGAAATTATCTGATCAAAATATTTTTTATCCATTATTCAAAGATTTACAAACAAATGAGAAAGTACTACCTTATTTAATGAAGCTCGTATGTTTTCCTAATTATTTAAGTTTAGATAAACTGAAGATAAGAGATTCCCCTCAATATAGAAAAGAAATTTTTAACTTTATTGGTTCTCAAATTGATAATCTTAAAGAATTTATTAATGAAATAGCAGATTATTGTGAAAAATTTGATAAAGAAAGAAAAAATAATTAAATTACAATAAAATGAGATGAGAAAAATTAGCAATTCAAATGAAGAAGTGGAAGAAATAAAAACATATACCGACGAGGTAATTAAAAATCGGATAGGTAAATATGGAGCAGTGTATTTTCCTTTCGATATTCAAGATAATATTGACGATATTTTAGGAAACGAGGTTAAAAAAGAAATATTACATGATTTTTTTAAAGCTTTAAAAAAATATAATGAATTTACGGAACAGTTAAAAGGAGCAAAACTTAATCCCAGTTTAACAGTTCTTTTATATGGTCCTCCAGGCACAGGTAAAACTTCCCTTACGAGAGGATTTGCAAAGCATTATGAAATTCCAATATGTGTGGTAGAAACTGATAGATTGGTATCACCATTATTAGGAGATACAATTAAACAAATTAGAAATGTTGTGGATTTAGCAGCTGAAATCGCGAAAGAAAGAGGTGCTTTTATATTATTTTTCGATGAAATTGATTCTATCGGTTCTGAAAGATCAAATATTCATGAAGTTGGTGAAATTAAACGCGCGGTTATATCATTTTTACAAGCAATCGATAGAGTAAATTATCAAGGCGTACCTTTAGCGATATTTGGAGCAACAAATCACCAAAACCAATTAGATTCAGCTATTTGGAGACGATTTACCTTTCATTTTAGCTTTCAATTCCCCGATTTTCATCTAAGAAAGCAGATCATTGAATCTTTCCTTAAAAAGGTAGAAAATGCAAAAATTGGAGTTGATAAATCGATTTTAGCTAATTTAAATGATGAATACGAAAGACTTAAGGCAATTACAATAAGTTTAGAAAGTAAATTAGGTTATACCATTACGGAGTTTGACGATAATATATTATGGAATGAACTCAACAAAAAGAGCAAAGCAAAGGGCTTACTCGAATTAACTTTTGGATATTCTGGCTCAGATATCGAAAGGGGGACGAAAGTATCTTTATTAAAGGCAATTGATTCAGAACGTTTAACTTACGATCATTTTTACAATTCATTAAAAATAGTTGGAGGCACTGCAATTCATGTTGAGAGACAAGATGTTTTAAGCAATCCGAGTAAAATAAATATAGGATCGAAAAGAACTGAAAATAATAATAAAAGATTATTTAGTCCACCAGAAATATAATATTGTATTAGAAAATTTTAATTTCGAAATATGATTTTTAGCTAAAAATGATGGAAAATCAATTATTTAACCTTGAAAAAATTAGAGAATTTACATCTCCCATAGAAAATCTTCAAGGAAAAGTTAACCAGATAACTAATATCGCTGAGAAATTAGAAGCAGAAAAACGATTAATATCCCAATATTTCGACGATGAATCGTTTATTAATCAATTAAATGAATTAACACAAATTCTAAATAATATCTATAAAAACCTAGAAAACATCTCAAACAATAACATAAATAGATTTCTAGACCTACAAAACAAACTTCTTAATAAATATAAAAATGATTTTAAAGATCATCTAAAACTAATTAGTTTAAATGAAATTAATACTAAAATTATTGGTTTAGATTTAATTGAAAATAGAAAAATTTGTAAAATTATTAGTCAAACATCTTATATTTCTTCCATTGGAATAAATCAATGGTTAGAATTAACAGATGCTCTAAACCGAAATTCTCTCTTTTTAAGTTCTGTCGAACAATTAAAAAAATATTATAGTAATTTAATAGATAAAAGATTTAAAGATGAATTAAGTGGAATTTCCGACAGTTTAGATTCTTCATTCCTTAAAGAATTTGAACAACAATTTTATTTAAATCCTGAGTTAACTTATGAAGAATTCTTACAAACTGTTGAGAATAAACTAACGGAACAAGAATTATTAGATAGAAAAAAATTTGTAAGTAAAAGAAAAGAAAAACTTGAAATCGAAGAATTAAAAAAAAAACAAGAAGAACAAACAGAAACCTATAAAAACTATATGAAATTCTCAGATAAAGAATTTGAAAGAAGAGAACGAAAAAAAAAACGTGAAAAATTAATTGATGTGATCATAGAAGGAAATCAAAAGAAATTAGAACTTTCAGATGAAGTTTCAGAGAAAATTGAAAAGTTTAAATCGCAATTTGATAAAAATTTTAAGGAAAAATATTTGAATCAAAAAGATGATGATAAAGACCCTATCGAATTAATCAGAGAAAGAAAGAAAAAAAAAGAAAAAGAATACAAAAAGTTCAAAAATCATTTTGAATCTGTTTAAAAAAGAATTAGGAGTGAATTTACCTATTAGCCTAAATAATTTTAAGCTTACTGTTGGAACGAAAGAAATATTAATAGAAGAGAGATTTACGTTAGTTCTCGGTAAATTCAAAAAAGATGCTCTAAATCTATATAAGAATCAAGATTTCTTAGAAATTATTGACAATTTAGAGTTAATCCCTATTAAAAAATTTATTAATCTTTTTCAAAACCAAAACAATAGTTTATCTAACTTAGATAAATCTCTAAATATATTGGATTATTTATCTAATTATCGCAAAATTATGGAATATAATTTAGAAACTTTTTCTGATTTTAACTCGCTTACTGAAATATTATTGAAAATTTTCAGATATATCTTCTTAACGCAAAAAAAGAATCAGTTGTCTGAAGAATTAGAATTATCAAAACTTTACAAAAAATCAAGCGATCTAGCATCAATCATAGACTTAATTAAAAAATTGGATGAATCTATAGTAAAAAATAGGAAAGAATTGAATTATTTAGAAGAAGATTATTCTAAACAAAAAAACCAGGTTGATCAAATAAAAAAAGAATTAAGAAATTATGATATACAGATTCAAGATCTAAACGAAACTAAAAAAGAATGCTTTAGCCAAATTAATAGAATTACGCGACAAATCGAGGGTTCTTTAAATGAATATAAAAACGACTCAATTGTGAAATTAGGGATTAATGTAAATCTTACTAATTCCGAAAAGATACGAGCTCTTCAAAAAAAAGCGAAAGAAGCTCAATACGAAATTAAACAAATTCAATCAAGATCAAATGAAACTAAAGTGAAACTAGAAAATCTTACTCCTCATTATGAAATATATAAAAATGATTATGAGGAACTCTTAGAAACAATAAAAAGAGACGAAAAAAAAGTAAAGGAAGTAAAATCTAATTACGAAAAAAAAGAGAAAGACAATGCAGTCGCTCCTGATGAAGAACTTGGAAGTTTAATGTTAAAATCGGTACGAACATCCGTGGAAATTGAAGATGAGATTGGAAAAACGACCTCGGAGTTAGATAAAATTTCGATTCCAGAGGATACATTTAATGTTCATAATTTGAGCGACTTAACTCTAATAATTGAAAAATTAAGAGAATTTGATAATATTTTGAAAATTAGTAGTGATAAAATCAATATTTCTACTAATGAAAAAGAAGTAGCAAAAAGCTTTGAAAATTTTAAGAATTTTGAGATTATTATTCAGGATCTTGAAATTTTATTGAATAGTTTCTTAAAAGAAATTAATCTAGAAATTATATATCAGCTCGTAGTTAGCAACGATAATATGGCTTTTCTTATCCAGACAAAATTTATACGAAATTACAAAGAGAACGTCAATTTTGAAGGATTAACAACTCCCGAAAAAATTTATTTCATAATTGCTTTTTTCCTCTCTATTAAAATCCTTTTGAAATCTGAAAATATTTTGTTTTCAAATTTATTAATTCCTAATGTCTATAATAAAGGTGGTTCCATTTACAGAACTATTAGAAAAATATTACCAATATTCGAAACTAATGATAATCTAACTAATTTTAAACTAATCTTTCTTATGTCAAATTTAGAATTAAAAAAAGAAATTGAGAACTTAAAAGTTTTAAAAATTGAAGAGAGCTGATAAGAAAAAATATGGAAATTACAAATTTTGAAGAAGCGGTAAAAAATATTACTAAAATTATTTTAACAAGCCCTCAAAAAATGATTAGAGAAGATGATCTCCGGAATTTAAGTAAAAATTTCGATTTTGAACAAATTATAAGCACAGTTTATTTAAATTTAAAGAAAATTGGTTTTGAATTCATAAAATCTAATTTTTTAGATCAAAAGTTCTATGTTTTAACCTCGGAGGGTAAAGATGACAGCATTACACCTTCTCAATACGGTACTTTGGCTTTGATACTTGCCCTTAGCAAGGAAATAGATGAAAACATAAAGATTAGTGATCTAAAAGAAATCTTCAAAGAAGTCTGGGCTGATGATGTTGAATTCCTAATTGAAAATGATTATTTAAGAAAAATTGAAGATCTAGATATAATAAAAATTACCCCATTAGGAAAAGCAATATTGAAAAACATAATTCAAGACTTAAATCTAAAAAACTTATTAAATGCGTTTAAAGGAAAAGAATCTACTTAAAAATAATTAAAAAAATAAGGATATTAATTAGTCCTTTTCTAAATCAATATTAAATTGATCATATATCTTCTTTACGCGATCAGCAGAAGGACCAGTCCCTCTCACTCCGTTCTCATCTAC
>JAUWHC010000292.1 GCA_030606095.1 Promethearchaeota archaeon
TATGGATTGTTTGTAATATTACTTGCTGGACTTGGAGTATATTTAATTATCATTGGTTATCGTTATATAATAAGATCAACAAAAGATTAACAAAAATTTTAACGTTAAAATGTGTATTTCTTTTAACTTTAAACCAAATACCTCCTTTATCATATGCTTCTGGATAAATTTAAGTAAAAATCGAAATAATCTATGCTATGAATTTAATTAAAGAAATAAAGATTAAATCACGATTTACTCTGAAACATAACAACTAGATTTTTATTGCTATATTTTCTTTATTTTTTTCATGTTTTTATATCTAATTTTTATTTTTTTTCTAATCTTTAAGATATTTAATTTTAATGAAATTTCATCCTAATTCAGAAAGCAAAAGCGTTTTATTACTTAAAATAAACAACTATCATAAATTATAATAAAAGAGAAATAGTTCGTATTGGGATATAAAACTAACTTCAAAAAAAAAACCTTAAAAGCTTTAAAAATTCTAAAAATATAGAGCTAAGAAACGTAGAGATTTTTGGAAATAAATTAGCTTTTTAAGTATAACACTAATATCTAAAGTTAGAACAAGTATAAAAATGATTTATTAATTCAGACTCTATGGTAAATAATTCGGAAATAATAGGGGAATATCGAGGAATAGTTAAAAATAGAGTGTTAACAGCGTTATTGCAATCTTTTTTAGATAATTTAGATTACGATGGGATGAAATCGATATTGAGAGAAGCCGAATTATTGGAATTAAAAGATATAAGAGATGCAGATCCCGATGGTGTAGTTGACTTTTTTTCTTTTAAAAAAATTATAGCTGCTCAAAATTGTTTGTTGTACGATTCTACTAAATTATTATACGAAATTGGACGGAAGTTCTCGTTTTACTTGTTTCCTTTTGGAAAAGATTTCGGAGAAATAATTAACGAAATAAATCAATTGATTGTTGCTAATTGGCAAGTAAAAATTGTGGAAAGCACACCTGAATTGGTGGTCGTTCGAGTTGACAAATGTATATTTTGTTCAGAAATTGGAGTTTCTTGTGATTTATTCAAAGGTTTTTTAATTCATTCGTTGGAAAAAAATTTACCTTCGGGTTTTTGCGTGGTTCCATTTGGAACCATAAAAGAGAATGTTAGCGATCCTTCGCACAACTCCTTTGTTTTGAAATTAAAAATTGAGAAAACATTTATAACCTAAAATAACAAAAGCTTATATATAACAAAAATCAAAATAAATTTTATTGTATTTATATCTTTATAAAAATCACAAGTTATTAATTGGTAAAATTGCCAGCAGATGGATTATCCACAGAAAAAAAGGAATATGTTTTTAAAATCACAATACTAGGAGATTCAGCCGTTGGTAAGACTTCACTTATTAATCAATTTGTAGAAAGCTCGTTTGAAGACGACTATAAACCTACATTAGGAGCTAATATAATCAGGAAGGATGTTAATATAGATGATGTTAACGCAAAAGTGCGATTAATAATGTGGGATCTTGCAGGTCAAGAAAAGTATAACGTTATAAGGTCTATGTACTTCCAAGGATGTGTTGGTGCATTATTAGTTTTTGATCTTACACGGCATAACACCTTTGATAATATTAAGTCAAAATGGTTAAAGGATTTTAAAGATTACGTCAAAAAAGAAGGCGCATACATATTGATCGGTAATAAAGTCGATTTAGACGACCAACGTGTAGTCACTAGTGAAGAGGGTACTAATCTCGCTAAAGAGATTAATGCTAGCGATTTTATTGAAACGAGCGCTAAAAGTGGTGAAAATGTAGAGAAAGCCTTCAAAAACTTAGTGTTCCAGATATTACGAAATTATGGAGAAAAAATCTAAGATATAATTGGTTGATTAAGAAATCTTCAATTATATTTCTTTTAAATTAGTAATCATTCTATTTAATTACAATTCAATAAACGAAAAAAATGAAGGACTTATCAAAAAAGGTTAATTTAGCGCCAAAGTCGAAAATTCGGGAACTTTTCAATCTTGCTGCAGGGCGCTCCGATGTTATAAGCCTTGGGATTGGACAACCAGATTTCTCAACTCCAGAACCTGCAATAAAAGGAAATATTAAGGCGTTAAATGAGAGAATTACGTATTATGCTCCGACTAAAGGCGTTCCAGAATTATTGCAACAACTTGAAAGCAAATTGAAATCAGTGAACAACATTGAAGCAGATTGGAAAGAAAATATTATTGTTACTAACGGTGGCTCACAAGCGCTTAATCTCACGTTTGCTTCGTTGTTTAATCCTGGTGATGAGCTTATTATTTCCTCTCCAAATTTTATCTCATATTTCTATTTAGGTGTTTTTTTTGGCGTAAAAGTAATTGAAGTTGAGAGGAGAAATGATTTTAGTCTGGATATCGAGAAAATAAAAATATTAATCACAGATAATACTAAAGCAATTTTGATAAATTCGCCTAACAACCCTACGGGATATTCTTTAAGCAGAAAAGAATTGCAAGGAATTGATGAAATTGTTAAGAACAACGACTTGTATTTAATCTCCGACGAAGTTTACGAGAATTACCTTTACGATGGGACTGAACATACGAGCCCAGGTTCGTTAAAAGGTATGTTTGAACGGACTGTTACCTTAAATGCGATGTCTAAATTGTATTCCGCTACGGGATTTAGATTGGGATATGTAGCTGCTAATAAAGAAATAATTAATTTAATGGAAAAATATCATCAATACACAGCAGCAGGCACAAATCACGCGGCCCAATACGGTTTCTTAGAGGCTTTGAAAATGGGAAGCGGCTTTTTTGACGAGATTTTGGAGAGTTTTAATATAAGACGTTTACTCGCTTATAACCGGCTAAAGGAAATGGGTTTTGAAGTTGTTAAACCGAAAGGAGCGTTTTATATTATGCCAAAAATTAACCAATTTGGTCTTACGGGAGCTGAATTTTCGAAAAGAATAATGGAAGATCAAGCAGTTGCAGTAGTACCAGGTAATATATTTGGATCTTACTCAGAATACATGTTAAGAATGTCGTATGCTACTAAATTAGAAAAACTTGAAGAAGCTATGGATAGGATCGAAAAATTTGTTAAAACTTTATAAAGATTAAATTATCAATCTTTTTCTTTGCTATAAGTTTGTAGGAGCGCGTTTGCTAAAAACTCCGTTGCTTGAAATACTTGTTCTAATTCAATAGATTCGTCTATTTTATGAATATTGTTTGGATCTCCCGGACCAAATATTACAAAAGGGATTGGGTTATTAACACTAATTAGGTGAGCGGCATCAGTTGCATAGGATAAACCTGCAACCTCGCTTTTAGAAATTTCTTTTAGGTTTTGAATGAATGGATGGTTTGAGTCTGTTTGAAGAGCCGGTAACTCTTTTAAAATCTCAATATTTATTGGAAATTTAATAAGTTGTAAATTATTTAAATTATTAATTAAAGTGTTGTGATCTTGTTCGGGGATTAACCGATAGTCAAGATCTAAGACAGCTTGATCTGGAACTATGTTAATTGCGCTACCTCCACTAATTTTTCCAATATTCAATGTTGATTTTCCTAAAACAACATTTCTTTTTTCTTCTAAACAATTATATAATTGAGGAATAATTTTTAATGCTCCTTCAATTGCATTAATTCCTTCGTGGGGCATTGATCCGTGAGCAGATTTTCCAACAATTTTCAATTTAACCCATAACAAACCTTTTTCAGCAATTCCTATCTTTAAATTTGTAGGTTCTGCGATTATTAGAAGGATTGAGTCGTTCATCACCCCTTCTTTTGAAAGAGAAAGAGAACCCATCATTCCTACTTCCTCATCAGCAGTTCCTACAAACACTAACTTATATTTCTTTAAAAAACAGGGTATTTTACTTAAAATTTTTATCGCACCAATTAAGGACGCTATACCACCTTTCATATCAGCTGAACCACGACCATGTAATCTACCATTCTTAATTTCAGCGGAAAAAGGGGGGTATTTCCATCGAGCTGGATCCCCTGTAGGCACTACATCAAAATGTCCAGATAAGACAATTTTTTCTTTTCCATTTCCAATAGTAGATATAAGATTATGAAGTTCTACACCATTTTTTCTATTAATAAATATCTGGTTTTGAAAACCTTCTTCTTCTTTAAAGACATGGAAGATAAGAAAGTTTACAACATCTTCCGTTATACCGGGAGGATTTTCTGTAGGTAGTTGAACTAATTTTTTTAATATGAAAATAATTTCATTTCTTAGGAGT
>JAUWHC010000368.1 GCA_030606095.1 Promethearchaeota archaeon
TTAACACAAATCCTATTTTAGCTTGGATGGAAAGACCTAACTCCGGTTTAGACGCAACTTTGGGTTCTGGTGTAGAAACTTTTGGAGTAGATATTGATGGCTTTACTGTTGGTTTGCTTTCTAAAACAGGATCTGGCTTAACATCATATTCAGAAGCAAATTTCATTTCTGTTTTTACAACTTTGGGAGTTTCTTGCTCGATCACTGGTTCGGGTTTAGACGCAGGTTTTGATACAATCTTAGGTTCAGGTTTAGGTATTACTTTTGCAACGGGTTCTACAATTTCTTTTAATTCAAAGGTTATAACAAAATTATCTAATTCTTTATACTCTCTATTTAATAAAGTTTGAAGCTCCTCATTTAATTCATCGTTTTCAAGAACCCTACCAATTTTCCTTTGATCGATTTCTTTTAAATCTCTAATATCTCTCCCGACTATACTTTTACCGACAGTAAATCCATGCCCTCTTAGTGATTGTGCTTGTCTAAGTGCAGTTCTTCTTGAAACTAACCCTTGTTTTGCCCCATACCATAAATAAAGAGAGGAAGATCCCTCATCTAAGATGATAACATTGCTTTCAGCTGTGAGACTGTCTTTATTCCATTTTATAGGCTCACTTACTCCGCCTTCCATCACTTCAAACATGATTGCAAATTGCATTTTAAAAATCACTTAATCTCTATCTTCTATAAATAATATTATAAAATTAATAGGTTTCATACATTTAAAAATTAAGTTTTTTGACTGGCTTTTATAAATAGTGATTAATTTTAATTTTAGTGAATAAGTGGTTAAAAGACAAAAAATAAATGTTATAGCATAGTTATATAAATTATTAAGATATTGCTACCAAATAGTCTATTTAAAAAAAAAAGGTAATCGAGATGGAATTAGAAAAGTTATTTAGAGAAAATCTTAGAAATTATAGCGCTTATGAACCAGAAGAACAACCGGAAGGAGACGGCTGGCTAAAATTAAACACAACTGAAAATGCATACCCTCCAATCCAAGAAATACTAGATGATTTAGAATTAGCTATAAAAAATAAAGATTTATTACGGAAATACCCCGATCCGTTAGCTCTTGAGGTCCGTAAAGCGGTTCTAAATCAACTATTGAGAAATAAAGATACGTTAACTAATAGAAATACTGTTTTTGTAGGAAATGGTTCCAACGATATTCTGGATGTAATTTTCAAAGTATTTGTTAATCTTGGAGACGAGGTGATTATATTCTATCCCACTTTTGGATTATATAAAGTTTTAGCTAATCTTTATGGCGCAAAAATCACCGAGATTAAATTAGATGACAATTTTAAGATTCCAGAAAGTGTCTATAACCAAAAAGGTAAATTACTCTTTATAAATTCACCAAACGATCCTAACGGGAAGTCATTTGATAACGATACCATTCTAAAAATTTGCTATAATTTTCCTGGAATTGTTGTAGTGGACGAAGCGTACGCCGATTTCTCAGAAAATACATGTTTACCATTACTTAAAGATGTAAAAAATTTAATCGTTTGCCGATCTTTCTCAAAAGCTTTCTCAATTGCTTCCTTAAGAATTGGATACGCTTTAGCTGATGCTTCTATCGTTAAAGAAATGAATAGAGTTAAATTACCTTTTAATACAAATTATATCGCACAACATGCTGCGTTATCTTGTATAAAACATAGAAATAAAGTATACGATCAAAATAAGAATATAATCACAGAAAGAAAAAGAATGTCAGAAATACTTAATAAGTATGCAGGTATCAGCGTGCTACCCTCAGATGCGAATTTTATTTTTATTAAATTTGATGATAAATCCACTACTTTAAAATTTTTATGGGATTTAAAAGATATCAAAATCTTAATACGACATTTCAGTATGCCGGACCTTTATAACTATCTTAGAATAACTATTGGAACAAAAGAAGAAAATAATAAGTTCTTACAAGCATTTAATACTGTTGCTGAGAAATATTTATAATTTTTACTTAGATTTGCAAACTTTTTTATTTCCAAACAATAATTATTAATTATTAGATTTTTTTAAATTAACATTTTTGGCGGAGTTGGTAAAACATTTTTAGCGGAGGCAATAGTAGAACCCTAAAATGCAAAAATTGTAGTTATACAATAGTAAAACCATATCCAAAAGATCAACTTTGCCCCAGATGTGGAAAATTCTTAGCAAATTTGTTTGAATATACCGATCCCAAAATTAATGAGCTAAAAAAAAAAAGCCCTCAACAATTTAAACCCCAAACTACAACAGCTTCCTCAAAATTAAAAGGTAAAGTCAGAGTAAAGCAAACAGCAACTAAATTTACTTTAGAAGACGAAAGGATTATATTAAAAGAGGGAGGAAAAGGGGGAGGAGGAGAATACATACAATTCTGTGGAATAACCTCGGTAGAGAGAACTCCCTTATTTGCAAGTAATGATAGATTACATTATTTGTTAGAATTATCAAATAACTTAGATTTCATTGCTACTAGTATTTTAGGTGGAGACCTTGACAAAATGTTCCTCAAATCCGAAAATAGCGAAGATGCAAAATGCCAATTCTTCGAAAAGAATAATGTAATATATTTAATCTATGGAGTTTTTCCCGATAAAAAGGGAAAGTGGTTTCTGGAACAAATGGCGAAGTATTATTCAGAACTAGTACGAGGTAAAGATGTTAACAATTTAACAAAAATAGAGAAATATGAAATTAATAATAAGTTTAATGGTTATCTTATTTTTATATTAAAGGAATATTTACAATTACAAGATGTTTTCTCAGACCAAGAAATTCCATATTTAGAGGATTGGATAAGAATTGATTACATTGGATTGTCTTCAATGTCGATTGGTGTAATTTCTCACTTACTTGATAAAGAAGGTCAATTGAATGTAACAGTACCGGGAGAATTTGAGAATATAGAGGAAGAGACAGAAATGAAAGAATCGCTACTAACTGCCAAAATCGAGGCAATTGCTGCGAATACGTTAGGAAACACTGGCGCGTATCCTCGCTGGATTGCTGTTAAATTGGGGTTTCAAAAGTATCGATTTTTAACTTTTAAAAAATATCAAAATGACTATTTTCTTTCTTGCTTATCTGAAGGAAATTTAAAGAAGATCGAAAATTTAGAAGCCCAAATAGAACCAATTTTGTATCATGGCATCAGTACGCCCTTTTCGGGAAATCTAAGACCTTTCAATAAACTAAAAGCTACAATTAAAGATTTGTTTAAGAATGTTCCTGAACATAAATTTACTTAAATTTTTTATTCTTAGAACATCTTTAACTAATAAATCAGTGTAGAAACATTTAATTATAAATATCATCGCATAATGGAGTTA
>JAUWHC010000052.1 GCA_030606095.1 Promethearchaeota archaeon
TTATAAAACTATACCTATATAAAGAAAAAGGAATCATGATTTCTAAAATGGATTCTTCACAACCAAAATCGTTAAGAATATTTTGAATATATTTTAAATATTATTAAATTCAAAGAAGGAAATATAAATTTGAGTATAAGAGTTTCAGAAGTATACGCAAAACAATATGAAAATGTAAAGCAAGAAAAAGAGAGTAGTAAAATTGAGATGGATGATAAAAGATAATATTTTGTATAGACATAGTAGAATCGTGGATTTTCAAAGCTATAGATTGGATATTCGTAAATAAGTCATAAATAATGCATTATTTAACTCTAATAGATCACAGACTAAATAAAATTTAAAAATATTGATTGTTTAGAGGTAATAGTTTCGAGTCATTTCGTAAAGTGAGATTGCCCGACGATTTATCTGTAAAAAATGAGACCGCTCAAATCATGTATTACACACGCTCTACTTTCGTTTCACGAGCAGAAAAATTCTTCATAATTTTATGGGGTATTTTTTTATTTTAAATAAACAAAATCTAAAGGTTATGCGTAGAAAACTTTAAAGAAATTGAAGTTTTTAGAAACTAAAGTTGAAAATTGGGGGTTATTAAATATACGAAATTAATAATCTATTATCTAAAATAAGAGAGAGATTTAGAAAGTGATTTTTCATTTTCGTTCTGCTTTTGCTCTCTGGGAGACATTTCCCATATGTACGCTACAGGATATACAATAGTACTTTTTTTTGCTAGGAGTTTGAATAATCGTTCCTGTTTTTTTTAGTTCAGCATACATTCTTCCATCAACTAAAGGGACTCTTCTAGTCACCGCTTTGGCTTTACTTCTCGGTACAAATCTCCCACACTTGGAGCACTGAACTTGACTATAGTGTCCTTTTCTTGATCCCGATTTGCCACCGCTCTTTCTTTTTTTAGGCATTTTTCTTAAACTCTTATTTCTTTGTATTTAAATAAGGCAAACCTTAAAAATTTTGTTTTTTCTCTTAGAAAGTTGCCAAACTTAAGCTCTATTAAGATTTCCTTTAAAAAGTTATTTTTACTTCTTATTTTACTCGTCTAACTTATTTAGAGCTTTAAAAGAAAATATTAATCTCTGGACTATGGTCAAAATTAGTAGTCCTGTAAAGACTAAAGTGAATATCGGGAAAAATAATTCAAAAATAAAGTGAATATCGAGAAAAATAGTTCCAAAATAATTCATCCAAAATTCAGCTATAAAAGCAAACCATAAAATAATTAATCGCTCAGCTCTTTCCATAAATCCTACGCCTTTCATGTCAATACCTTCGTTTTCCGCTCTGGCACGAATGTAGGAAATCATAATTACTAAAAATAAAATGATATACCCTAAAATGTAATGCAGAAAATTTCCCAAAATCAACCCTATTATTAACACCGCATCTGAAAGTCGATCTAAATTAGAATCTAAAAAAGCTCCAGCTTTAGAATTTGAATTCGTCCTTCTGGCTACTTCTCCATCGAACACATCAAATGCGCCCGCTAAAAACAATATAAAAGGTATCACCCAGGATAAATAAAATGGAAAGTGCAACCCCCCAATTGAAAGTAAAAAAGCAACACTTACAGAACATATAAACCCCATATAGGATAAGAAGGTTGGCGAGATCTTATGTTTGATTAAATAATTAACGGGAAGATCAATAAACTTGTCTAGAAATCTTCTTTGGTTAGTTCTTTTCTTATTTGTATGTTCTGTTCCGCTCAATTTTTTGAGATTTTTTGAGGTATTTGAGATATTTTGTTTTAAATGTACTTTAAAATAAAAAAGTTTTCATATTAATAAGCTCAAGTTCAATTTAATTAATCGAATCGTACTACTTGCTAAGTAAGATCGATTTCCAAGACTCAAATTTGTAAGTTTTAACTCCTTTAATTCTTTTGAATTTATTAATTCACCGCTTTGGTCTCCAACTATAAATAACAAATTCTTTTTTAGACTCATGTCCATAAATATTTTGCTAAAACCTACTCCACTTTCATTTAACACAAATATTTGATATTTTTTCTTAATAAATTTTTTAATTGCTTCAAAAATATCTAAATTTGAACATTTTATTGAATCCAATGGATTCACGGTATATTTCTTCTTTCCTTTCTTAATGAAATCTACAAAATAATCTGTCAAGAGTATTTCGTTTTTGGGAAAAGTATCGTTATTAAATTTATTGGAATCAAAAACATACGTTCCATACTTATCTAGAAAAGCCCAAATTTGAATGTTTTTTTCGAGTTTATTATCGTTTATAAGTGTTGATAAAACACATCTTGAAATTACATCTAATCTCCCAGAAGTGCCTTGAATATCTTTAATATTATAATTTTCAAGAATTACAGTACTGGATTTTATAAAAAATATTGTTTTCATAGGGTTTTAGAGAGAGATTATAATTGATCAGCTATAGTATATATTGTATATCGTATAATAATAAAATAGCTATCCTATATTATAGAGATTTTCGGTTATGGATGAAATTGATTTTACAATTTGTATGCTATTAATGGCCAATTCAAGGACACCTTACAAAGAGTTCGCTGAACTATACCATATAAGTGTCAATTCCATTCATAAGAGAATAAGATCATTAGTTGATAACAAAATAATTCAAAGTTTTAACGCTCGACTTGGCTTCGCGAATTTTCCTAATGTTTCAAATATTATTATGTTTGGAATACCGAATGTGAAGGATAGAAAAGATTTAATGGATAATTTAGGTCGTAATGAGAATATTTACAACATAAAGAGGGCAAGTGGCAATTTATTCTATATTTATGCATATATACGGAACACAAGTGAGCTGGATTATTTAATTTCATTTATTCGCAAAGCAGGAGATGTTAGAGAATTAACTGTCGGTATTGAAAGGAATATGCCATTTTTTTCTTTAGGAGAAAAGAAAAAGCTTTCAGATATGGATTACCTAATTATAGATTCTCTGAAAGATAATTCAAGAAAAAAAAGATCAGACATCTCTAATGAACTTAATATATCAACTAAAACTGTAAGTAGGAGGTTAGATAATCTAATCAATAATTTTTTAGTCCAATTTCAAATTGATTGGTATCCCGATAATTCTGGTCAAGTTACTTCAATTATTATCTTAAAATTAAAGTCTGATTTGATTGTGGATGATAATGAATTTATCAAGAATCTTAGGAACCAATATGGTTCAAAAATCCTATTTACATGGTCTTTCAGTAATCTACCTAATATTAAACTTGTTAGTGTTTGGACAGAAACGATGAAAGAATTACAAAACATTGAAACTTCATTTTTATCCGAAATAAGGTATGAATCGGTAGAAGTTACTGTACTTATAGAAGGGAAAATGTACCCTACATGGATTGACAAACAATTAGAAGATAAAATTAGTAATATTAAACAAAATTTAAGATGAAACCTTTTTGATCCAAATTTCACTGTTTTCTAACCCGATTAAGTAATAGGTAGGAATTAATATTTTTCAACTTAATTTTACCTAAGAATTGAAGGATGGGAAGACTATAATAAATACTAACTCTAGTGATGTTATCATCCTTAACCCAATTGGGTTAAAAAACTCCCATTTTTCCATTACTTTTTTACTTGTTTATTATATATGGGGTTATCATCAAATTTAAAAGCGCGCTTTAATATTTCAATATCAAATAATGGACTAAAAATGTTTTATATTGATTTAGTTGTTAAATTAAGTAAAACAATATAAGTGAATAAAATGTCAGAATCTAAAACGAAAGAATATGAAAAACCTGAAAATATTATAAATCCTAATAGTAAATTCTCTATTGAGGTAAATAACCTTAGAAAGGTTTTTAGAGGGAAAAAAGGGTTTGATGATGTAGTTGCTGTTGATGATATTTCCTTTAAAGTAAAATCTGGAGAATTATTTGGCTTTTTAGGTCCAAATGGAGCAGGAAAAACAACCACAATAAACATACTGATTGGCTTATTAAAACCAACAAGTGGTACTGCAATTGTTAATGGTTACGATGTAAAAGATGGGCTCTATCATATTAAACAATTGATTGGAGTCTGTCCGCAAGAACCTGCGATTTTTAAACTTCTAACAGGGAAAGAAAACATCAAACTTTTTGGTGCACTTCATTCCATGAAAAAAGTTGAAATAGAGGAGAATGCGGATAAACTTTTAAAAATTCTAAATTTATCCAATGCGAGTAAACGAAAAACCAAAGGATATAGTGGTGGAATGTTAAGGCAGTTAAATATGATAATTGCTTTAATACATGACCCCAAAATAGCGTTTTTAGACGAACCCACCGTAGGCATGGATCCTAGAGTCCGTAGAGCAACTTGGGAATTCATACGCTCACTTAAAAAAAAAAATAAAACGATATTTTTGACTACGCATTACATTGAAGAAGCTGAAAAACTTTGCGACAGAGTTGCCATTATAGATTATGGAAAAATTATTGAAATTGGAAACCCGAATGAATTGATCCAAAAATATATGGTTAATAACTTAGAGGATGTTTTTATGAAAATTACCGGAAGAAGAATAATGGAGTGAATGTAAATGAAGTTTAAAAGAATTTTAGCTTTGTTAAAGATGGAACTGCTAAAGGCAATTCGAGAACCAGCTTTCTTATTCTTGATGCTATTATTTCCCGCACTTCTTACAATAATGTTTGGATTAATTTTTGGAGATCCTGAATTTGGAATGTCGATGAACACAACAGCTCCAGGATTATTTGCGTATGCCTGCATATTCATAATAATGACAGTAGCTCAATCCTTTTCTGAAATGCGAGATCAAGGCCTTCTTAGAAGATTAAACACAACTCCAATGACATCAGCAGATTTTATTGCCAGCAAAATATCCTCAAATATGATTATTGTTGTTCTGCAAGTAATAATCATATATATTTTGGCTATTCCATTTGGGTTTACTCCAAATACTAACGTTGTTGGAATGATTTTAGCTTTCCTTTTGATGATAGTATTTTCGCTAAGTTCAGTTGGGTTAGGACTTATAACAGCTACGATATCTAAATCTTCTGGAACCGCCACGGGGCTTTCATTTATCTTTATATTACCCCAAATGTTTCTAGGAACTTTTATACCGGTCACCGCAACAACTGAGCCTATAGCAATGTTCATGCCAAGTTATCATGCAACCCAAGCTTTGTCTGCGATTTTTAGTGGAGATTTAACTAATCCTTTGGTACTGACTGGTTTTACCTTTATCTTAATAGTAAGCCTAGTAATTATAATTATTGGCATTCTGCTATTTAAGAAATCAGGGAATAAATAATTTAGAAATAATTATACTTTTTTTTTATATTTATCCATTAAAGTACTTCTATTATTATTATTATTAATATATGGATGAAATTGATTACAATATTTATTTGTGTTAATTTGGAAAAAAAGAAAAAGTGAGAGGAGTAAAAGAGAGTAAAAATAATGTGAAATGGCAGTTTTTTAAGTAATTATTTTTGTTTTTTACTTTATTTTGACTCCTCTTTTTTGTATTATCTTATAAAAGGCGTTTAAGATTGCCAATCATTAGAATTATTACTATTCTTTTTTATGAGTAGTATTTTTTTATAATTTAGTATTACTTATAAATAATATGAAAAATTTATAAAATAGTATGAAGACGAAAAAACAACCCTCAGAAATATATGTGGTGAAAAAGAACTACGAATAGCGTTATTTAGCAGAAAAAATCGGATTATATAAAGAAATCTTAATTAAATTTAAAACAATTTGAATTATTTCCCTTCTTTATTCATATAAAAATTTGTTTTTTAATTAAATAAATAAATTTTTTAACTCGTCCATTATATATTACATGGGAAAATGATGATGGAACATTGGCATATTCGAGGACACGTATGATAACCCGTGATTACGTGTGCAAACTTATGCAGACATCCTGAGTTTATTAATCAACAATTTACTGCATCAAAAATGGGCTCTTAATCAAGCTAAGGTAATACCGTGCGATGAGATTCGAGTCAGCACCCAGCGTGCAGATATGATTATGCCCCAAAAGGCATAGAAATTACCGCCTAGCACGAGAGAACTTATTTGATTTTATGGAATAACCATTAAATGATAAATTTGTGTTAGTGTTTACTAGGCAACAATATATGCTGATTTTAAAAGTAGTATATCCTTAAATCAAAAAGAGAAAAGAGTATTCATCATAAAAGGCTAATCGTATCCGAATTAAAGAGTTCTTTCAACTCTTTATTGATTTCTCCTTCCTCTGCTTGAAGGTATCGGTTTAAAATTACTGCAATCTTTGGCGAGTACTTGTTCATTATCGCTCTTACGAGCCCTATTTGAATGTTTTTATCTGAAGCAATGCATAACACTCCTTTCCCTGCTTTTATAGAAAAAATCATCCCTTTAAAATATTCGGTGATTTGTAGGTGAATGTTTCCATAACCGAGGATGTACCCTTGTTCTTCGCCAGCGGTGAACACTGCGCCTCCAATTGCTCCAATTTTTTCAACGGAGATGTCGTCTTTTGAAGACTTTAGAATAAATTTAGCCTCGCTCACAATAGTTATTCCCGTGTCGTCTATAATTATAGCGTATTTTAAGCCTGGCGTACTATTAATAATTTCGGTTAATAATTTTTTTAAAGTGCGTTCGTCCCGAGAATAACTCAATTTGTTCTACCTTTCATTTTTTAAGCAATATAAATATTATCCAACGCGTTTTATTGTATTAAAGAATTTATTTAAAGTAAACTCTAATCATTCTTTATTAAGTTTATAGTAAAAAAATAAAGTTCTATCTATAAAAATTTAATTCACTCTAAATAGTTTTATGTCGCGCAACGGATTAAAATAACTCTTGCGCCCTAATCAACGTTTTTAAGGGTTTTACTCTATTTTTATTCTTTTTCGATTTTTCTAACAAAATAAATAGTTTAAACTTCTTCTCTTTATCAATATCAAACTTTAACTGAACTAAGTTTGGATCGTTTAAGATATCCTTATTCTCCTTATTTTTGGAGATTGCCCATAAAGCTAGTTTATTCTCGTGAATCCAAAGTCTTTTTGAGATATCCGAGCCTATTGCGAATCCGTTATTATCGGTTATTACGCCTGCTACAAAATTGGGGAAATTTTTCTTAATCCTGTGCAAGAAATAATTTACTTCAATTTGATTTATTAATCTAATATTCTCCTGTTTCATTATACCTGACCTATCAAAATCATATAATTGATAGAGTAAAATTGGAAAAAAAATGTCTTAAATCAGTATATTATGAAGGTATTACAAAAAAGAGAGTTTGTACAAAATGAAAAATTATTTTTTCTTTAAGCTAATTCCAAGATCTAAATGTTCTATAAGTTCGGAGAAGCGATTTCGAACGGTCACCTCTGTAACTTGACTGACTTTTGCTATTTTCCTTTGAGTTCTTCGTTCTTTAGTAAGAATTGAGGCGGTATAAATTGCTGCGGCACATAGTCCCGTTGGTCCTCGACCTGAGGTTAGTCCTCTTAATTCAGCCATTTTAATTATTTTCCTTGCTGTATTTTGGCAATCTGTAGATAGTTCTAATTCAGATACAAATCGAGTAAGAAAATCTAACGCTTTAGTTGGGTTTAAATTTAATTCTAATTCCCTTGAGATAAATCTAAAGGAACGTCCTATTTCTTTTTTATCAACACGAGCAACTTCTGCTATCTCGTTTAATGTGCGCGGTACTTTATACCTTCTACAAGCGGCATATAAACTTGCAGCAGCAACGCCTTCAATGCTTCTTCCTCGAATAAGATGAGCTCCAACAGCATCTCTATAGATTTTTGCAGAACATTCTCGAAGGTTTTTCTGAAGATCAAGGTTTGAAGCCATGCGATCTAATTCACTTAAGGCAAAAGTCAAGTTTCTTTCGGTTGCATCTGATACTCTAATTCTACTTTGCCACTTTCTCAAGCGATATATTTGACCTCGAATCTTAGCAGAAATCTCTTTGCCAAAGATATCCTTATTTTTCCAGTCTATCATTGTGCTTAAGCCCTTGTCGTGGATCATGTAAGTCATTGGAGCTCCTGTCCTAGTTCTTTTCTTTTTTTGATCTGCATCAAAAGCACGCCATTCAGGACCTTGATCTATATGCTTGTCTGAGTGTACTAAACCACATTCTTGACAGACTAATAAACCTCTATTTTCGTCAAATAGAATATTTTTACCGCATTCGCTACAATTAGTTTGACTTTTTTCCAAATCATTTTCTTCGAATGCGTTGCTTTGGTTCCAACTTGAAATAATTTACACCTTTTTAGATATTTCTTTTTTTTAAAAACTAATATAAAATACTAGTGTATCTTAGCGTAGATATTATCATTTGGATTAAAACTTTTGTTAGGTAGTGTATTTATAGAAATAAATGGCAAATTTATAGGTCCAAAAATTTCTTTAATATAACCAATTTCTTCGTATTTTTCCGTAAAAACAGTTTTATGAAAAATTTCTTCTAAATTTTTATCCCACCCCTTTGCCCTAAATATGTGATGTTTCTTAGACTTCCCGAGATAGGATAGATTTAGCTTAATATATTTTTGCAAACAACGACCCTAACTATTATTTAAAATATAAAAGAGAAAATTGAAAAATCATATTTAAATATACCCTTTATTTAAAAAGGGCTTACAAAAATGATTAATTTATTACAAATGTACGTTATTTTTAAAATCTTAATAAGTGGGAAATAAGTTGGACAAATAAATAAATTATTGAATTTCGACAAAAATACAAAAATTCTTTCAATTTTTGATTACTTTCAGAAGTGAGTCCAAGAATTTCTTTTAATTGTCATCTCAATTGTATTTATTAAATGAAATTTTTTTGCAACTGATATTTTATCAGACAGCTACACGAGTAGCTATCGTCTTTTTTTAATAAACACTTAATATTTTGGGACATTACAAATTCTTTGAGAGATTTTACCATAAGTTCGTTGCATTCTCTTTTTAAGCAATTATGAATCCCTCTTTTCGTGCCAGCTCCAGAGGGAGATGATATAATTCTAACAGAATCCAAGATAGTATTATCTTTACAAGCTTTAGTTAAACATTTAAATAAAGAATAAAACCAAGGTGGCCGATATCGGTTCTGAAACCATAAATATTCCACTAGCGTATTTTTTTGAATGTTGAGAGGGTTGATCGATATTGTATTAACCTTTAATTCAGCTAATTTTTGAACAGAACTAGCACAATCATCTATTGCTGTTTGTTCGTTTAGGAAGGGTGGTTTAAACAATAAATACACTCTCACGCCTATATTATTTTTCTTACAAATTTGGACTGCCTTTAAAAAATCTTCGAATTTTAGTCCTTTATTTATGTATGTATTTCTAATGTAATCATTTACCGTTTCCAAACCTATACCTACTTCGATGTACTTATTTTTTAAAATTTTTTTCATTTTTTTAAGTTTCTCACGAGTTATATAATCAACTCGAGATTCAACAACGATTTCTTTTATTTTAGGGACTTCAGCGATTCTATTATATATATATTCACGAGCATCTGAAGATATTTCGTCGTCATCGAAAAAACTTCCAGAATTAAAAATCTTGAGGACAAAATCATCTTTATCGGTAGAAATTTCCTTGATTTTTTTTTGGAAGGCATAATCAAATTGGTTAATAATATGAATAGGGTCAATTTCTTCAATAGTAGAATCTTGAATATACCCACACATGGAACACCCTCCAGTTTCCCCTAATGCCCAACTGCATCCCTTCGTTCTTAATATAATCGTAAATTCCTTTCCTTTTTCTTTGAGCAAGCGATCCTCTTTTATCCAAAAACTTACTGGTTTATCTAATCGTTCGTTTTCAAATCTTGACTTTTTTCTAATAGTTTTAGATCTAAGTGCTTTGATTTTTTCAACGAGGAAATTATTTTCATTTAATTTTTTCGTAGACATTTGCAATTTTACCTGTTTTTGAATTCTTTATATAATTTGAACCAACTTCTAGGTTCCCTAATCCAATTAAATTCTTTTTATCTTTGTCGAAAATAAGGGTAAAATCTTTTGGAGCGAGATTTGGACTATAACTTACTATTCCAGGACGAAATAAGGTGTTACCCTTAATTACTTGCCCATCAAAAACGATAAAATTCGTATTTTCACTTAAAGGTAATAATTTATTCGCTCCTGAAAGATTTAATTCAACTTGTCCCGTATTAATATTGAGTTTTCCAAGATACTGTTTATTAATCAAGTCAAATATTTCTATTTGATGCCTTCTTTCATTTTTTCTGGTCCTTATTCCATTAGAACATACTTTTTCTCCAGCTCCCGTTCCATATTGATAATCCAATATTTTAATAAATTTACGAGTCCAACTTTTTGAAAAATTTTGATATTTAGGAAAAGGTTCTAAGGGTTTAAACGAATCTTTTAGGTCCTTAATACTGTTTTCTAAAGATTTTAAGGATTCACTGGTAGTTAGATTGTTTATAACTCCCGTAAAGTAAAATTTATTCTTTAATTTTAATCGAGCGTTATCGATAATTTTTAAGTATCCCGGTTCTTTTAAAAAACATATAATAGGTATGTCCTTATCATATTTCTCCA
>JAUWHC010000109.1 GCA_030606095.1 Promethearchaeota archaeon
ATATATTTTTCTATATAATACTATATTTCTTTAATATATAAATATTATGAGAACTTTTTAACCTTTATAAATTGACGTTCTGATAGAGTAATAACATAATATATGAGAATATATTATAATATATAAAATAACAACCTTAAAATATATAAGATTTAAATATTGTTATTGCTAGAAATTTAGTTTGATAATTGATGATTATTCTTCTTTTTGCTTAACAATTATAACGATCGATACGATAATTATAACAAGTCCTATCAAATGAAAGATTGTAAATAGTTCTCCTAAAAATAGCGTAGCAAATATCGCAGTAATAATTGGTGTTGGCGAAAAAAGGATTGTTGCTTTCGAGACATCTAAATATGAGAGCGTTTTATACCAACAGTATAATCCTGCCCCATAAGAAGCTCCCATTGAGATAAAATAGAATTGGTTGATGGGAACAAATAATAGGCTAATGTTCTCGAAAGGAAAGAATAAAAAATAAGTAGAAAATAAAATGATCCCACTTAAAATATTTCTAATAAAAACCATCTGAGTCGGAGTAACTTCATTTCGAGCAAAAATCGGCTTAGTAATTGAATGTCCAAATATCCATAAACAAGCAATCAATAAAATAATCAATACACCACTCCATATATCTAAATTAAAAGTTAAGAGACTAAGTGATCCCTGCGAAATAGCCAGGATTAACCCAAAAAATAAAATTGTTGAAAATATTATTTGTACTTTAGTTATCCGCTCTTTTAAAATTAGAAATCCAAAAATCAAACTAAAAAAGACGGTTGTTTTTTGAGTAAGAGACCCATTAATTGCTCCAGCTAATTTATATCCTACAAAAAATAGAAGTTGGTTGAGACCAAAGATTATTCCAATAAATATAAAGAGCCAAATATTTTTTCTCCAATTTTTAATCATGGAATTGTTATGATTGGTACTTGCGTTATTAATTTTAGCTACATTCACTTTTTTCTCTATAAAAATTAATGGTAAGAAAATTACTGCTTCTACTAAACAAGTCATAACGGCAAAAATATGAGCATCAAGTGCAGTTGGAGCGCTGTTAGCAATTATTGGTTGAAATCCTACAAAAAGATTTCCAATAACCCCGAAAATTAAACCTTTCTTAAAGTTAGTGTTCAAGCTATTTAAGAAAAGCTATAAAAAATTAAAAAGTTTTACAATGAAAAAGAATAGAAAAGTTTAACCCTCGTTGCAAAGAAAAAATATTATTAAATATTCCTTTGTTGAAATAATATTTATGAATAGTTTCGAATGAATATGGGCAGCTTTAAATCTCGAAGAACCCGATAGAATTCCAACACATACGATAAATATCGATGGTAATGTTGCTGATAAGGTTATAGGACGTCCAGAAAGAACTGCGTTTGATGTATTTAACGATATGGAAAAACAATATCCCAATGATTGGGTTGATAAAATCAATCCTATCCTTGTAGATCTTGAAATATCAACCTTTTCGAAAACAGTTAGAGCGGGATATGAACTAGGGTTTGATGGCGTTGGAGTACAATATATACCATTTATCCTCGAAAGTCAGACTGAGATGACGGATATATTTGGAAAGAGACATAAAGTAAGAAATATTGATGGAAACCCTTATCCAGATTATTATGGAGGATACATTAAAAATCGAGATGATTGGGAAAAATATCCTAAGCCAGATATGAAGGAAGAATATAAAACTGCTAAAAAATTTTATAAAGGCGTTTTAAGAAAGTGTAGAGACATCAAAGATGATATTTGTATTATAGCTCAAAATGCTTTAACATCAGTATTTCCTCCTGTATGGCAAGGTATGGGAATGAATAACTTTGTTCGCGCTTTAAAAAACGATCCAAAATTAATTGAAGAACGCTTTCGATTCTGTACTGACTTCGTTTTAGCCGTTTTTAGAGCGTATTCCGATTGTGGTGCTAAGATTTTTCTCGAAGGAGGGGACATAGCACATAAGGGAGGTCCAATGATGAGTCCAAAATACTTCAACAAATATCTTTTACCACGCTATCAAGAAGTTTCGGAAGCAATACATGATTGGGACGGGAAATATATATTACACACAGATGGTGACATTACTTCTCAATTAGATTTTATTATTGAATCTGGTTTTGATGGCCTTCAATGCCTTGAACCTCCTTGGGTTGATCCCTATTTGGTTAAAAAGAAAGTTGGAGATAAATTATGCTTATCTGGAAATATTGATACAAAACATATCTTAGTTGATGCTCCTAAACAGGAAGTAGAACAAGCCGTGGCGAATGCGATAAACGCAATGGGTAAGGGAGGGGGATTTATGATATCTCCAGCTAACTTTCATCCAAACATAACAGTTGATCGTTTAAAATGGATGATTGAAGCTGCTAATAAATTAGGTGTTTACCCTTTAGATAATATTGATTAAATTACATTTTCTCATTAAGTATAAGATTCTTTTCTGTTTTTTTTTCTCTTACAATCATATAAATTGAAATAATAATAATTATCATGCCTATTAGATGGAAGATTGTGAATACATCGCCCAAAATGATCCAAGAGAATAAAGCTGTTAAAATTGGTGTAAATGAATTTAATACGCCAGCTTTTCCTATTTGTATATAAGATAAAGTAAAATACCAAAGAAGTAAACTTACACTGTAATCTAGGGCCATCAGAAAATAATATATGAAATAATTAGGATTGAATATAATATATATTCTGTCTAGAGGAAAAAAAATGAAATATGTAGAAAATAATATTATTCCACTTAACAGACTCCGAATAAAAACTACTTGAATAGGGGAAAGTTCATTTCTGTCGAATCTAGTTTTAGTGAAAGTGTGGACGAGAGTGAACAAGGCAACATCTATCAGTAAGATTAGAACCCCGACATTAAATTCAAGCAAATTAAAGGATCCTTGTGTTATTGCAATAAATAACCCGAAGAATAGGGTTGCACAGAATAGCAGTTGAACTTTTGATATCCTCTTTTCTTTTAAAATTATGTAACCAAATAATAGAGCGAAAAAAACTTCACTTTTTAAAGTTAACGAGCTATTTATTGCCCCTGCAAGGTCAAAACTCAAAAATAATAGCACAGGGACAATTGAAAAGGTAATTCCTATTATTGCAAGAAACTTTAAATTGTTTTTCTTTTTCCATCCGTTTAACAAGGAATATGTCTTTTCATCTGAATTTACTTCTATTGACGATTTTAATTTGTGCCTTTCAAATACAAATAACGGAAAAAAGATTATAGCCATAATTAAAGCTGTAACAGCCGCAAATATGTAAGGATCAATAACAGATGGTCTAGAATTAGCAATAATTGGTTGAAGAGAGATCCCCAATACACCAATTGTGCCACAAATTAATCCTTTTTTTAGGTCGTAATTTTCCATTTTGGTAAGAAGTAATATTTATTGCGTTAAAAATAATAAATAAGTAAATTAGATAAGATACAAATAAGTTGCTAATTCCTTACGTCAAAATTGAATTGTAGATTAAAAAATTGAAACTTATTTTTTATAAGTTCCAAATTGAGTAAATGTCTTTAATTGGGTCGAATTAAAGATAGGCCCATCTTTACATACGCTAATATCGTTATTTTCTCCTATGCAACATGAACCACATAATCCTACTCCACATTTCATTTTTCTTTCCAGACTCGCTTGAATTTCAATATTCTTAGATTCCGCGATTTTGAGAACATGTTTCATCATAATTTCTGGTCCACATGTAATAATCAAATCAATATTTTCCTTTTCAATTATATCTTCAATAGGTTCCGTTACAACACATTTCTTACCTACAGACCCGTCTTCCGTAGTACACATCGTATTTGGAATTATATCTATTAATCGATCGGCAAATATTAACGAGGGCTCATCTTTCGCTCCGATCGCTACAAATACATTCTTTTTATTTAGTCTTAGAGCCTCTATTAATGTAGTTAACGCTGCTACGCCCATTCCTCCCCCAACTACTAGGATATTATTTGCATTTTCGTAATTAAACGAGTTTCCAAAAGGACCTCTAATCCCTATAGAATCTCCTTCTCTTAATTCAAATAATTTTGATGTTCCTTCGCCAATTTTTTGAACTGTTATTTCGATAAGATTACCATTTATGCTAGAGATGGACATTGGTAAGAAATCAATATCGGGAAGCCATAATACAACAAACATCCCGGGTTTGTAGGCTTTCGCAATTCGCGGGTTTCTGACGATGAAACTTTTGATATCGGGAGTATGCTCCGTTATCGATTTAATTTTTACTATATCGGTTTTATTTCTTGTAATATCTAAAATCAATTCCTCCTTTTCGTGTTCTAAAGGCTTTGTTTCGAGGAAACCTTGTTCGACAGCTAGTTCAAAAACTTCTTTACCTCTTTCAGTTCGCACAATTATAGTATTCCATCCGTCTTCACTGCCAAGCTCTCCAATAGATATATCTGCAAACGAGGCTGTATAATCAGAGCACGAAAAACAAGCGGCTCTAATCGCTTTATCGTATAAATAATTAAGGGGTATTTCTTTGATTTTTGAATCAATGCTTACTTTCATTTTGAAATTATCTTTATCGGTATCAATTTTATCAACCTCGCTCAGGTTGATGTTAAATTCCTCAAACGCCGTTTTTAATAATTGGTTGTAATAAGTTCCAAAACAAAAGGTTCCAATGGCTAACGTTACTAGATCATAAGCTTCGTAATCGAAAGCAGGATGGTTTTGTAATTTTCTCAAAGCTTGTATTTGGCATGGAGTGCCTACTACTGCGATATCTGTATATTCCTTATTGATGGCATCGCCTACAAGCGAAAGGGTTGGACCTTGGCTTGGTTTATACCCAGCTCCTTTAAATAAATCTTGTTGATTCCGAGCAATTATTGGAAAAGGTCTAAAGTTCTCATCTTTATCAGTAATAATCGATGCGTCGATTAAACCGTTCTCCATAGCAACCCATAGCAATCCTGTTAAAGGTCCTGCTTCAGCTGGAATCTTTTTACGTGCTTTATTTGTTAGTTTTACAGAAACTATTTCGATATAGTGGCCCAAAATTTTATCGTGTTCTTTACCAAAAACCCACTTATCTAATAGTGACAGAGGAATCTTCTCAACTTCTGTTTTCGGACAGAGATTATAACAAAGTCCGAAGCCATCTCTACAAGTATTCATGTCTTTGCAAGATCCATCTTCTATTGGGATTTCTTTTTCTTTATCAAATTGAATACTAGCACAAAAAGCTCCACAAGCTCCACAGTATATGCATTTTCCAGTTTGAATTATTTCTTCATATAATTCTTTCCAACCTTTTTGAGTTTTCCCAATATACATTTTAATTACCTTCCTCCTTTAATTTTTGAAGAAATTTTTTCGCTTCTTGCTTTCCAAGCTCAAACGCTTCTATATTTGCGTCTAATGTAGAACTTGGCACAAACTTCTTAATCGTTTCTAAAGCAGATTCTTCAGAAAATATCCCCGCAAGTACGGTAAAAACAGCAAACAAAATTGTATTTCCAAATACGATATTACCAAATTTCTCAACAGCTAATTTTTGAACGGGGATGCTCAAGGCTTTACTTATTTTTTTTGCCGCTCTAAATTTGTTTATCGTTGAGGGGTCCCAAACTAAGAACCCGGTATTTTCCTCAGATTTAACAAAATTAGCTTTTATATCATTAGCAGATTCTTGAGACAAAATTATTAAAAAATCGTACGGCTTTAAAGCTTTCGGGTAATCAATAAGTTCAATACTTTTATCTAAATCCACGACAATTTCCCCCCAACATTTTCCTCCACGCGCAGCGGCAGAGTAAGCTTCACTTTGCGTAGCAGCGAGACCCTCATAGATCGAACTTGCCATAATTATCATTTTGCTGAGCGTGATAACTCCTTGGCCGCCAAACCCACTTACGCGAATCTCGTATCGGGCCATTGATTATTTGCCTCCTCTTGCGATTTTTTGTATTTTTGCGTATTCTTCTGAGTACTCAGGTTTATCTGGTTCGTATCTAAATTCACCTATAATATATTTATTAAACAATTCTTCTTCACTCATGAATTTCGCTTGGTTTTTTCTTACGCTATTTCGCTTAATCCATTCTATCATCTTACCCGCTGTATCCATTATTTCTCCTTTTTCTCCTAAATATTCAGCTCCTAAACTACTCAGATTTTTTTTGCCAAAATAAGTAACACATGGCGTGATTAACTCGATTACCGAAGTACCTTTATGTTTTAAGGCTTTTCTGAAATATTTCATGAAAGTACGAGGATGAGCAACGGTAGTTCGTGCTACATAAGTTGCACCAGCTGCAAGAGCAAGTTTCACTCCATCGCTTCGATTTTCAAACATTTTATATGGCGTTGTCGTACTATTAGCACCGTACAGGGTCGTTGGCGCACCTTGACCGCCCGTCATTGCGTAAATACTATTATTAAATATTAATATAACGCAATCAATATTTCGGCGACAGGTATGGATAAAATGGTTTCCTCCAATTCCTAAGCAATCGCCATCTCCTGTAAATATTATCGGTTTCATTTGAGGGTTGGCCATTTTCATGCCAGTTGCTATTGAGGGTGCACGACCGTGAAGCGACAAAACTTTTTGGGTAGCATGATGTACTAGTAATAACATCTGACTATAGCATCCAATACCGAGAACTAATGGGTACAATTTTGGATCTAGTTTATCGTCTTCAAATATCCGAGTGAAAATATGTCCGATGATCCCATAACCGCATCCTGCGCAAAATCTAGACGAATAATTACCCAACAAATGACCTGCATAAGAAACTAATACGTAAGGACTCTCTGGTTTCTCGTTTGGAAATAATGGTCCTATTCCTGACATTAATTAGCCACCTCTTTAATAACTTTTAAAATGTCGTGTGGATGATGAATTTCACATACATTTGGAATTCTAATAACTGGCGTGTTAAGCTTAGTTACCCTTTCGACTTGTTCTGCTATAACTCCTGTGTAATTTAATTCAGGAACTATAACTGCTTTAGCATCCTTAACAGTTTCTTTAACTTTCTCGTCTGGAAAAGGCCATATTGTTATAAGTCTGAAAATTCCAACCTTTATACCTTCTTTCCGTGCTAAATCAACCGCGCGATAACTAGCTCTAACAGGTAAGCCATAAGCAATTATAACTATTTCAGCATCGTCCAATTTATAAGAGCTTGTTAGAGAAATTTTATCTATATTGCTTGTTATTTTATCAAAAAGCATTTCTATAAATTGAAGTGGTTTAGGTGTCGGTAAACCTTCGTAACTATGAGGTTGCGAGAGGAACATGCCTGGACAGTAATCGGTGCCTATAACCGGTGGTTTAGGGATAACATATTTCCCGAGGTTCTCGTCTTTATAAGAAAACTTTTTGGTAAAGTTATCCGGTAATTCGCGTTCAATTACTCTCTTTAACACTTCCTCTTGCTTTGGTATATTAACTACTTCGTGAAGGTGTCCTAGATAAGCGTCTGACATAATAAACACAGGACAACGATATGTCTCAGCAAAATTAAATGCTGTAATTGTTAAATCATATAATTCTTGACAACTCATTGGTGCTAATGTTATAACTTGGAACTCACCATTTCC